>DASZXE010000546.1:0-3496 GCA_035546475.1 Kofleriaceae bacterium | reverse complement strand
CGGCGCGCTCGCGGTCGGCGCCGCCGCCGGCGCCGTGGCCCGCGCCGACGGCCAGGACGTCGCGCGCGTCGCCGGCTGGACGCTCGGCGCCGCCCTCGAGGTCCGCCGATGACCGAGCGCCGCCTCGCCGCCGCCGCCGCGCTCGCGCTCGCGCTCGGCCTCGCCGCCTGCGTCACGACCGAGAGCGACCTCCTCGTCGTCGGCCCGGTCCTCCGGTCCTGCGACGAGGCCGCGACCCGGGTCAGCGACCACCAGGCCTGCGCCTTCGTCGACGCGTGCGCGCTGCCGCTGCCGGAGGCGCCTAGCTGCTGCGCCGAGCTCGTGACCTGCACCGGCGGCACGCTGTCGGTCGCGTCCTACTGCGACAGCGCGTGCGTGGCCTGCGCCGGCGATCGCGACTGTCCCGCCGGCGAGCGCCTCTGCGACGGCACGGTGTGCGTTCCTTGCACCGATCCGCAGGCCTGCGCGCCGTGCGCCGACGGCACCGTCCCGGTCGTCCGCAACGACTGCTCGACGTGCGAGTGCGGGCCCGCCAGCCAGTGCAACCCGGACCCGGGCGCGCCCGCCTGCGCCGACGCCGAGCAGTGCTACCCCGGCCAGCGGTGCGGCGCCGGCTGTCAGCCCGACGAGCCCGGCTGCTGCCTCGACGTCTGCGCGCAGCCCGGCTGCGCGAGCCCGGCGCCGCTTGGCTGCGACACGCCCTGTCCGCCCGAGCTCGGCTGCGAGACCTGCCAGGCGACCGGCTGCCGGTGCGACGGCATGGTCTGGACCTGCGACGCGGTGTGTGCGCCCACCACCAACGCCTGTTTCTTCCCGCGCTGACGTCGATCTCGCGGCGGTGAGCGACCGGTCGCCGCGCGCCCGCGGTATGCTCGGCTCGTGGCCGGCGCCACCGTGCTGCCTCGCGTCGGGCGCCCTCCAGGCCTCGACGAGCTCGACGCCGCCGATCTCGAGGCGGTGCGCCTCCTCCTGCGCGGAGACTCCGTCGTCGACTGGCACCAGCTCGCGTTCGACGATCACGCGACCGTCGATCGCTTCCTGCGCATCTGCGAGCTCGACCCGGCCTCCGACGACGAGCTGGCCCGCCTCGAGGCGGTGCGCGCCGACGCCGTCGACTACCTGACCCGCGTCTACCAGCTCCAGCTCACCGACGAGGTCGCCGGCGAGGTCGCCGCCCGCGACCTGTTCCTCATCGCCTCGCGCAAGGGGCCGCACCAGCGCGCGGCCTGCGTCGTGCTCAAGGTGATGCACATCATCTACCACCTCGCCGGCCGCCAGGCGCTGCTCCGCCTGCCGGTGTCCGACGACGCCATCTTCCGCGAGGTCGAGCGCAAGGTGGTGCGCGTCGTCGAGGAGCTGCGCGCCGCCGGCTGCGCGGTCGCCGAGTTCGAGTGGAGCCGCAAGCCGCGCGACTCGCAGATCACGAAGCTGCTCGCCAAGCGGTCGACGCTCGCCGCCAACATCTACGACAAGCTGCGCTTCCGCCTGATCGTGCCGCGCTACGACGACCTGGTGCCGACCCTGGCGGTCCTCACGCGCCAGCTCATCCCGTTCAACTACGTCGTGCCGGGCGAGTCGGTGAACCTGCTCATCGACCTGCAGGACACGATCGATTCCCGCCCTGCCCTCGCCGGCGCCGCGGCCCGCATGCAGCGCGGCACCGAGGCCGGTCGCCGCCGCGTGACCTTCAACGAGTTCAGCGGCCCCGAGTACCGGATCGTCAACTTCGTCGCCGACCTGCCGCTGCGGCTGGCGAACCTCTTGCCGCCGGGGGCCGCCGCGACGCCGCCCGCGCCGCCGTCGTCCGACGACAGCCACGTGGTCTTCGTCCTCACCGAGTTCCAGATCGCCGACAAGGCGACGGCGATGCGCAACGAGTCGGGCGCGTCGGGCCACGAGGCGTACAAGGCCCGCCAGCACGAGCAGGTGCGGGTCCGGCTCCTGCGCGACGAGGACGATCCGCCGCCCGAGTGATCGATCGTCCGGCGCGGCGAGCCGTTCGGCGCCGTGCCGGGCTCTCTCCCACGAGGCCGCCACCGCGGCACCCATCCCCGGAGCCGACCATGCGACGACCCCCGAGCTTCTCCGCCCATGCCCTCGCGCTCGCCTTCGCCCTCGGCGGGCTGGCGGTGGGCGGTTGCGACCTCTACTTCGGCGGCCAGGACGCCCCGCACGGCGACCAGGACGGCTGCGTGCACGAGGCGATCGCCGAGTGCACCGCCGAGGGGCTGCCGCCGCCGGCGTGCGCGCAGGTGGTCGCGATGAAGTGCGGGATGGGCGACCCGACCGACCCGTGCCCGCAGCAGGCGTTCGACGCGTGCACCGCCCAGGGCAACGATCCGTCGACGTGCCAGGGCTACGCCGACGGCACCTGCGGCGGCGGCGACCCCGGCGACCCCGACGGCGCCTGCTTCGACATGGTCTTCCAGGCGTGCGTCGCGCAGGGCGGCGATCCGATGGCGTGCACGCAGCGGGCGGACGAGCAGTGCAACGAGCCGCCGCCGCCCCCGCCGCCGCCGGACGGCTGCTGGCAGCAGGCGTTCCAGGGCTGCCTGGCGATGAACCTCGACCCGATGACCTGCTCGGTCGTCGCCGATCAGACCTGCAGCGGCGGCGACGACCCGAGCTGCGTCGACCAGGTGCGCGAGACGTGCGAGGCGCAGGGCGGCGACCCGATGCAGTGCGAGCAGTACGCGCACGACACGTGCGACGGGATGCAGCCGCCCCCGCCGCCGCCGCCGGGTGGCGACCCGGATCCGATGTGCCTGCAGGCGGTCGAGCAGTCGTGCCTGGCGGCCGGCGGCGATCCGATGGCGTGCCGGCAGCAGGCGCTCGCGGTGTGCACCGGCACGGATCCGGGCGACCCGAACGGCGGCGATTGCGTCGATCAGGCGCTCCAGCTCTGCGCGCAGCAGGGCGGGACGCCGGAGGCCTGCCAGGCGTACGCCGACCAGGTGTGCGGCGTGGTGCCGCCGCCGAGCTGCGAGGAGGTCCTCACGCAGTTCTGCATCGACCAGGGCAACCACGATCCGATGACGTGCGCGGAGCTGGCGGCCCAGACCTGCGCGAGCGGCAACGGTGACCCGAACGGCGGCAACGGCGGCATGGGCGGCATGGGCGGCATGGGCGGCGGTGATCCGAACGGCGGCCACGGCGGCATGGGCGGCGACGGCAACGATCCGAACGCGCCCTGATCGACGCGGCGCGCGCGCTATGCTCGGCGCGTGCGCTGGGCGCCCGTGCTGATGCTCGCCGCCGCCTGCGGCGCCGCCTGCGGCTCTGCGGCGCCCGCGGTCGGACGCGAGCGCGGCGCCTGCCGCACCGACGGCACCTGCGATCCCGGCCTGCAGTGCCTGTCGAAGGTGTGCGTCGAGCTCACCGGCGAGCGCTGCCAGCAGGTCGGCGAGCGGGCCGGCGCGCTCTACACCGAGGCGGGGCGCACGCGGCCGCTGCTGGCGGCGGCGCTCGGCTCGATGCCGGCGCGCATCGCGACGAT
>DASZXE010000545.1:0-3654 GCA_035546475.1 Kofleriaceae bacterium | reverse complement strand
CGACGTCGCTCACCAGCACCGCGCGGCGCGGCAGGCCGAGCGCGTCGAGGCGGGCCGGCGCGTCGTCGACGAGGTCGTCGCCGATCACGATCGCGCGGATCGACGTGCCGAGCCGCGCGCCGTCGTCGGGATCGACGAAGCGGCCCGCCAGCAGCGCGGCGAGCGGATCGCCATCGCCGGCGGCGTCGGGGGCACCGGGGGCCGCGGCGTCGCCGGGGTCGCCAGCGTCGCCAGCGTCGCCGGCCGGCGGGGCCGTGACGGTCACGCCCGGCACGCGGCCACGATGTCGGCGAGCTGCGAGCGCAGCGAGCCCTTGCGCGGCGAGAACGAGCCGTCGAAGGCCGCCGAGCCGATCGTGAAAGCGTCGGCGCCGGCGGCCGCCAGCGCGCGGATCTGCTCGGGGCCGTGCACGCTGCCGGCGACCAGCAGCATGCCGCGGGTGCCGGCGCGCGCGGCCCGCACCAGCGCGAGCGGGTCGGCGTCGGTCGCGCGGTACGCGAGCAGATCGACGCCGCCGCAGCCGAGCTCGTCGAAGCGGCGGCAGTCCGCCTCGACGTCCTCGGGCGTGCCGCCGAGCTTCGTCGGGTGGCCGACCGGCTTGCCGGGGAACGGCGCGTAGCGCACGCCGCTGCCGGCGAGGATCGCCAGCACCTCGGGCACCAGGTTGCCGCCGAGCAGCCAGTCGACGCCGATCTCGCGGCCGACCTGCGCCGAGCGCAGGCACGCCTCCGCCGACGTGCTCACGACCTCCATGTACGTCGTCGCGCCGCTCGCCTTGAGGCGCCGGGTCAGCTCGGCGAGCACCGGCGGCTCGACGCCGACGTCCTTGAAGCCGACGTGCTCGAGGCCGAGCGGCGCGATCTCGTCCTGCACCTCCAGGCAGTCCGTCACCGTCTGATCGGAGCGGGTGAGCATGAAGACGAAGCGCATGCCCCACTGTAGCGAGCCGCCGCCCCGCGCGCTCGCGGCGGCGCGGGCGCGCTAGGCTGCGCCATGATCTACGAGCTCTTCTACTGGCCGGGGATCCAGGGGCGCGGCGAGTTCGTGCGCCTCGTGCTCGAGGACGCCAGCGCCGACTACGTCGACGTCGCGCGCCACCCGGGCGGCGTCAAGCGGATGCAGGCGATCATGAAGGGCGACGGCGGCGCGCCGCTGGTGCCGCTGGCGCCGCCGTTCCTGCGCGCGGGCGAGCTGTGGGTCGCGCAGACGGCGGCGATCACCGCGTTCCTCGGCGAGCGCCTCGGCCTCGCGCCCGCCGACGAGCAGGGCCGGCTCACCGCGCGCACGGTCGCGATGACGATCGCGGATCTGGTCGCCGAGGCGCACGACACCCACCACCCGGTCGCGCCGGAGAAGTACCACGAGGAGCAGAAGGACGAGGCGAAGCGCCGCTCGGAGTCGTTCCGCACCGCGCGCATGCCGAAGTTCCTCGGCTACCTCGAGCGCGTCCTCGAGCGGAACGGCGGCGACGTGCTGGTCGGCCGCGAGGTCAGCTACGTCGACCTCGCCGCGTTCCAGGTCGTCGAGGGGCTGGGCTACGCCTTCCCGCGCGCGCTCGCGCACCTGCGCGACGACCTGCCGCGCCTCCTCGCGCTGCGCGATCGCATCGCCGCCCGCCCGCGCGTCGCCGCCTACCTGGCGTCGGAGCGGCGCCTGCCGTTCAACACCCAGGGCATCTTCCGTCACTACCCCGAGCTGGACGGCTAGCTAGCCCTTGACGGCGCCGGCGGTGAGGCCGCCGACCAGGTACTTCTGCAGCACGTAGAAGACCGCCATCACCGGGATGCTGGTGACGAGCGCGCCCGCCGCGAACTTGCCCCAGTCGGCGGAGAACTGGCCGACGCTCGACTGGATCAGCACCGGCAGCGTGTACTTGTCGTCGTCGGTGAGGAAGGTCGACGCCATGATGAACTCGTTCCACGCGGTCATGAACGAGAACAGCGCGGTCACCGCGATGCCGGGGCGGGCGAGCGGCAGCACGATCGTCCAGAAGATGCGCAGCGGGCCGGCGCCGTCGACGCGCGCGGCCTCGAGCAGCTCGCGCGGCAGGCTGTCGAAGTAGCCCTTGAGCGTCCACACGCAGAACGGGATCGCCGTCGTCGAGTAGACCAGCACGAGGCCGGTCAGCGAGTTGAGCAGCCCGAGCCGGTGGAGCAGCACGTAGAGCGGGATCATGAGCAACGACGCCGGGAACATCTGCACGACCAGGAACATCGTCAGCGTCGTGCGCCGGCCCGGGAAGCGGAAGCGCGACAGCGAGTAGGCGGCGGTGCACGCGAGCGCGATGCCGACCAGCGTGGTCGCCACCGCGACGATGATCGACGACATCGCGTGGTGGACGAAGGTGAGCTCGCCGTCGCCGCCGCGGGCCAGCAGCAGGTCGCGGAAGTGCGCCGCCGTCAGCTCGCGCGGCCACGGCGACGGCGACAGCGCGAACGCGCGCCGCGGCTCGAACGCCTTCTTGACGACGAGCATCACCGGGTAGAGGACGACCGCGGTCGCGACGACCAGGCCGCTGTAGATGCCGATCACCGCCGCGACCGACGGCCGGCGCTCGCTCGACGCGCTCATCGGACGTCGGCCCTCCTGGGCCACGCCCGGTCGATCGGAGCCGAGAGGAGCCGCGCCGCGCGAGGAGTCATGGGCCCGCCTCCTCCTGCTTGCCGACCCGCGCGCCGAGCAGCGTCCACGCCAGCAGGATGAGGAAGATGATCACGCCCATCGCCGCCGCCATGCCGTAGCGCTCGCCCCGCTCGAACGCCCAGCGGTAGGCGTCGGTGACCAGGATGTCCGTCGAGCCGCGCGGCCGGCCGCCGGAGACGAGGAAGATCACGTTGAACATGTTGAAGGTCCAGATCGCGCCGAGGACGACCGCGGGACCGAGCGCGGGCCGCAGGTGGGGCAGGGTGATCTGCGTGAAGCGCTGCCACGTGCTGGCGCCGTCGACCTCGGCGGCCTCGTAGAGGTCGCGCGGGATCGACTCGAGCGCGCCGAGCGCGACGACCATCATGAACGGGAAGCCGAGCCACGTGTTGGTCGCGACGTTCGCCGTGAACGCGGTCGCCCACGACGAGAACCACGACACGCCCTCGAGGCCGACGCCGCGGAGGAGCGCGTTGATCGCGCCGTACTCGCTCGCGAACATCCCCTTCCAGATGAGCGCGGTGATGTAGTTCGGGATCGCCCACGGGACGATCAGGAGCACCCGGAAGAGGCCCTTGCCGCGCAGCCACGGCTGGCGCAGCGCCAGCGCGAGCGCGGTGCCGACGGTGACGTGGAGGACGACGTTGGCGAACGTCCACGCCAGGGTCACCGCGAGGATGAACCAGAAGTTGAGCGGGTCGGTGAGGCCGTGGCCGTTGCCGCCGAGGATGCGGCGGAAGTTGGCGAGGCCGACGAACGTCCAGGTGCCCTGGTGGTGATCGTAGAAGCCGAGGACGAGGCCGACCGCGAACGGGACGACGACCAGGACGATCATCGCGAGCGCGGTCGGGCCGAGGAAGCCGAGCGCGATCCGGTGGGCGTGGACGCCGTCGGCGAGCCGCTGCGAGAGCCCGCGCGCGTGGGCGAGCGCGACGGCGACGGCGGCGAGCGCGACGGCGATCGTCAGGCCCGCGCCGGCGAGGCGCCAGGCGGGGACGGCGGCGAGCGCGA
>DASZXE010000544.1:0-4321 GCA_035546475.1 Kofleriaceae bacterium | reverse complement strand
TCGCGCTCGCCGCGATCGCGCTCGCCGCCGCCGGGCTGCACGCCCTCTTCCACCTCCCGGCCGGCATCTATCCGGAGATGGACTTCCCGCGCGTCGTCGTCGTCGCCCACGGCGCGCAGGAGCCGCCCGACCTCGTCGAGCTGCAGCTCACCCGCCCGCTCGAGCAGGCGCTGGCGGTCGTGCCCGGCGTCCGCCAGGTCCGCGCGCGCACCATCCGCGGCGCCGCCGAGCTCGATGTCCTGCTCGCGCCCGGCGAGGACCCGGTCCGCTCCGAGCAGCTCTGCCGGGCCGCGGTCGCCGGCGTCGACCTGCCGCGCGACACCGAGCTCGAGGTCGAGCGGGTGCTGCCGACCGAGATCCCGGTCATCACCTTCAACCTCGGCGGCGCCGACCCGCGCGTGCTGCGCGAGGTCGCCGAGCGGCTGGTGCGCCCGCAGCTCGTGCGCGTGCCCGGCGTCGGCGGCGTCGAGGTCCAGGGCGGCCGCGTGCGGGAGATCGAGCTCGAGCTGTCGCCGGCCGCGCTCGCCGGGCTGCAGTTGACGCCGGGCGCGGTGGCCGATGCCCTCGAGAAGCAGGACCGCTTCGACAGCGTCGGCCGCGTGCTCGACGCGCACCAGACCTTGCCGGTCGTCCTCGACGCGCGGCCGACCGACCTCGCCGGCCTCGCCGCGCTGCCGGTCGCGCGCGGCCCGCACGGCCCGATCCCGCTGTCTGCGGTCGCCGACCTGCGCGAGGGCGCCGCCGACCCCGACGTGCTCGTCCGGGGACCGGACGGCGAGATCGTCGTCGTCCAGCTCGCCCGCGCGCGCGGCGCCAGCACCGTCACCGTCGTCGACGGCGCCCGGCGCGCGATCCGCGAGCTGGTGGCGTCGGGCGCCCTGCCGGCCGGCGTCACCATCACGCCCGTCTACGACCAGGCCGCGCTGGTCGAGGCGTCGATGGGCAGCGTGCGCGACGCGATCCTCGTCGGCGTCGCGCTGTCGCTCGCGGTGATCGCCGTCTTCCTCCGCGACGTGCGCGCCGGGCTGGTCGCCGCCGCGCCGGTGCCGCTCACGCTGATCGCGACGTTCGCGTTCATGAAGTGGACCGGCATGACGCTCGATCTCATGTCGCTCGGCGGGCTCGCGATCTCGATCGGCCTCGTCGTCGACGACGCGATCGTCGTCACCGAGGGGATCGTCCGCCGGCTCGAGGAGGGCCACCCGCCCGCCGACGCCGCCGACCTCGGCACCGGCGACCTGTTCGCCGCGGTGGTCGGCACGACGATGACGACCGTCGTCGTCTTCGCGCCGCTCGCGCTGCTGTCGGGCATCACCGGCAGCTTCCTGCGCTCGCTGGCCGGCACGCTCTGCATCGCGGTGCTGCTGTCGATGGCGGCGTCGCTGACGATCTGCCCGCTGCTCGCGCGGATGATCCTCGTGCCGCGCCGCCCACGCGCCGGCGGTGACGGCAGCGCGCCGGTCGAGCGCGGCATGCGCTGGCTGCTCCGCCGGCGGGCGCTGGCGCTGGTGCCGGTCGTCGTCCTCGTCGTGACCGGCGCGCTGCTCGCCGGCGAGGTCGCCACCGGCTTCCTGCCGCCGCTCGACGAGGGCACCTTCGTCGTCGACTTCCGCCTGCCGCCCGGCACCTCGCTCGAGGAGACCGACGCCGCCGCGCGCGGCCTCGACCGCGTGCTCGCCACCACGCCGGAGGTCGTCACCTTCACCCGGCGGACCGGCACCGAGATGGGCCCGGCCACCGCGACCCTGCAGAACGAGGGCGACATCATGGTGCGGCTGGTCGCGCGCGGCCGCCGCGCCGGCATCGACGCGGTGATCGACCGCGTGCGCGAGCGCATCGCCGCCGAGGTGCCGGGCGTCCAGGTCGAGTTCGTCCAGCTCCTGCAGGACGTGCTCGGCGACCTCGCCGGCAACCCGGCGCCGATCGAGGTCCACTTCCTCGGCGACGACCCGCGCCAGCTCGAGCAGGTCGCGCGCGAGGCCGGCCTGCGGCTCGGCAAGCTGCCCGAGCTCGAGGACCTGTTCGACGGCGTCGAGGGCGACGTCCCGATCCTGCGGGCGACCGTCGATCGCCCGGCGGCCGCCGCGCTCGGCGTCGACGCGGAGACGGTGTCGTCGGATCTCGAGGTCGCGCTGCGCGGCCGCGTGATCGGCCTGGTGCCGCGGCCCGGCCAGCCGGTGCCGGTGCGCGTCCGCCTGCCCGACGCGACCCGGCTCGACGCGTCGGCGCTCGAGCGGCTGCCGATCCGCTGGGGCGAGCAGCCGATCACGCTCGGGGCCGTCGTCCACTTCGACCGGCCGGCGGCGCCGTCGGTGCTGCGGCGCGACGCGCTGTCGCCCGCGGTGATCCTGACCGCGGCGGTGGCCGGCGGCGATCTCGGCGCCGCCGAGGCGAAGGTGCGCGCGGTGCTCGACGGCATGAAGCTGCCGCCCGGTGTCCGCTACGAGATCGGCGGGCAGGCGGCGTCGGCGCGCGACGCGCGCGGCGAGCTGCTGCTGGTCGGCGGGCTCGGCGCCGGCCTCGTGCTGCTCGTGCTGCTCGTCCAGCTCCGCTCGCTGCGGCTGGCGGCGATCGTGCTGCTCGGGGCGCCGCTCGCGGTGGTCGGCGCGCTCGCGGTGCTGGTGGCGACCGGCACCGCGCTCGACGTGTCGTCGATGACCGGCTGCATCCTGCTGGTCGGCCTCGTCGTCAAGAACGGCATCCTCCTGCTCGAGCACGCGCAGCACGCGCTGGCCGGCGGCGCGGCGATCGACGACGCGCTGGCGCAGGCGGCGCGCCGGCGCACGCGGCCGATCGTGATGACGACCTGCGCGACGCTGGCGGGCCTGGCGCCGCTCGCCGCCGGCCTCGGCGCCGGCTCCGAGCTGCAGCGCCCGCTCGCGATCGCGGTCATCGGCGGCCTCGCCGTCTCGACCGCGGTCAGCATCCTGATCCTGCCCGGCCTTGCGGGGCTCGTCGTCCGGAGGAAGATCGGTCCGTGAGGCCCACGTGAAGGTCCTGCTGGTCGAGGACAACCGGCGGCTGGTCGCGTCGCTCACCGCCGGCCTCGGCGAGGAGGGCCTGGCGGTCACCGCCGCCGGGCGCGGCGAGGAGGCGCTCGCGATCGCGGCGCGCGGCGACGCCGACGTCGTCCTCCTCGATCTCGGCCTGCCCGACGTCGACGGCCTCGACGTCATCCGGCGGCTGCGTGCCGGCGGCAGCCACGTGCCGGTGCTGGTGCTGACCGCGCGCGAGACGGTCGAGTCGCGCACCGCCGCGCTCGACGCCGGCGCCGACGACTACCTGATCAAGCCGTTCGCGTTCGCCGAGCTGCTCGCCCGCCTGCGCGCGCTGGCCCGCCGCGCCGCCGCCCCGCGGTGGGCGCCGCTGGCGGTGCCCGGCATCGCCGTCGAGCCGGACCTGACCGTCCGCGCCGCCGGCCGCGTGATCCCGCTGTCGCCGCGCGAGCACGCGCTGCTCGCATACCTGCTGCGCCGGCGCGGCGAGGTGGTCGGCCGCCCCGAGATCCTGCGCGACGTCTTCGGCTACGGCTTCGATCCGGGGACGAACCTCGTCGACGTCCACCTCGGCCACCTCCGCCGCAAGCTGGCCGGCACGCCGATCGCGATCGCGACGATCCGCGGCACCGGCATCCGCCTCGAGGTGACGCCGTGACCCGAGCGGACCCGCAACCTCCGCGCCGCCGGCTCGGCGCGCGGCTCGCCGCCTGGACCGCGGCGATCACCGTCGGCGCGCTGGTCGTCTTCGGCCTCACCGCCGCCATCGCGGTCTGGAACCACGAGGAGGCCGAGGGCGACGAGGCCGACGCCGTCGACGAGGCGCTCGAGCAGGTCGGGCCGACGCTCGCGATCACGGCGCCGCTCGTCCTCGTGCTCGCCTACGCGACGACGCGCCGGCTGTCGCGCCGGCTCACCGATCGCATCGACGAGGTCGTGGTGACCGCGCGCCGCATGACCCACGAGGATCTCGGCGCGCGGCTGCCGGTCTCGCCGGCCGGCGACGAGCTCGACGAGCTGACCGCCGCGCTCAACGGCCTGTTCGCCCGCCTCGACCAGGGCCTGGCCGCCCAGCGGCAGTTCGTCGCCGACGCCTCGCACGAGCTGCGCACGCCGCTCACCGTGCTGCGCACCGACCTCGAGATCGCGCGCCGCCGCCCGCGCACGCCCGACGAGTGGGAGGCGGTCGCCGGCCGCGCGCACGACGAGGTGGTGCGGATGACCGCGATGGTCGAGGCGCTGCTCCGCCTCGCGCGCACGGCCGAGCCGCCGCGCGCCGAGCCGATCGCCGGCCGCGCGCTGGTCGACGACGTCGCCGCCCGCTG
>DASZXE010000543.1:0-4161 GCA_035546475.1 Kofleriaceae bacterium | reverse complement strand
CGCGGGTGCAGGCGCAGGTGATGGCGCTCCTCGACGCGGAGCAGGCGCGGACCGCGGGCACCCCGCTGCTGGCGCTGATCGACGGCTGGCTCGCGCGCGTCACCGCGACGCTGGCGGCGATCGATCCGGCCGACCTCGACGCCCGCTACATCGACGGCCTGATCGTCGACGTCGCCGGCGCGCGCGCCTGACGCGCACCCGGCCAGCGCTCGACGGAGGACGCCCCGTTCAGGTCGGCTCGGGCGGCGGGCCCGACTCCATCGCGTCGAGCTTGAAGGCGGCGGCGGCGGCGGCGCTCTGCTCCGCCTCCTTCTTCGACCGGCCGTCGGCGCGCGCCCACTCGTTGCCGCCGATGAGGACGGCGACCACGAACCGCTTGTCGTGATCGGGGCCGAGCTCGGCGACGACGCGGTAGCTCGGCTGCTCCTTGCGGCGCGCCATCGCCATCTCCTGCAGCCGCGTCTTGTAGTCGAAGAAGCCGGTCGGCTCGACGTGATCGATGCGGACGGCGAGCAGCCGCTCGACGAGCGCCCACGCCGCGGCGAAGCCGCCGTCGAGGTAGACCGCGGCGACGACCGCCTCGAACGCGTCGGCGAGGATCGACGGCTTCTGGCGGCCGCCGCTCTTGTCCTCGCCGCGGCCGAGCAGCAGCCAGTCGCCGAGGCCGAGCTTCGACGCGACCTCGGCGAGCCCCTGCTCGCTGACGACCTGCGCCCGGGTCACCGACAGCGGGCCCTCGCGCAGCGCCGGGAAGCGCTCCATCAGCTTGTGGCCGACGATGAGGTCGAGCACCGCGTCGCCCAGGTACTCGAGCCGCTCGTTGTCGCCTCCCGGGATCTCCGGGTGCTCGTTCGACCACGAGGTGTGGCGGAGCGCGATCTCGAGGCGGCTGCGGTCGCGGAAGTGATGGCCGAGCGCGGCCTCGAGCTGATCGAGATCGGTTCGCGCGGCCACGGCGGCACCATAGCAGGCCGGCCCGCGCTCCGGCACCGCGCGGCGCCGGCTACGGGACGACGCGCAGGCGGCGCGAGCCCCAGCTCCCCGGCGGGCCGGCGAAGCGGCCGGCGAGCTGGTGGCCGCACGCGGTGCACGCGCCGCCGTCGGTGAGCGCCCAGCCGAGCAGGCGGTAGCCGTCGCGCTCGATCACCCTGGCGCCGCAGCCCGGGCAGCGGGTCGCCTGCCCGTCGACGTCGACGATGTTGCCGGTGTAGACGTGCCGGAGGCCCGCGTCGAGCGCCTGCTGGCGCGCGCGCCGCAACGTCGACGGCGGCGTCGGCGGCCGGTCGTCGAGCTTGTAGTCCGGGTGGAACGCGGTGAAGTGGAGCGGCACCTCGGGGCCGAGGTCGCGCAGGTACCACGCGACGAGGCGCTCGATCTCCTCGGGGCTGTCGTTCAGGCCCGGGATGAGCAGCGTCGTCACCTCGGTCCACACCTTCGACTCGTGCACGAGCCAGCGCAGCGTCTCCTTCACCGGCTCGAGCTCGGCCGCGCACTGGCGCCGGTAGAACTCCTCGGTGAACGCCTTGAGATCGACGTTGGCGGCGTCGATCGCGGCGTAGAATTCGGGCCGCGCGACGTCGGTGATGTAGCCGGCGGTGACCGCGACCGTCGACACGCCGCGCTCGTGGCAGGCGGCGGCGACGTCGATCGCCCACTCGGCGAAGATGACCGGATCGTTGTAGGTGAAGGCGACGCTCTTGCAGCCGTGGTCGACGGCGGCCTGCGCGATCATCTCCGGCGTCGCCCGCGCGCTCAGCCGGTCGAGGTCGCGCGCCTTCGAGATGTCCCAGTTCTGGCAGAAGCGACAGCCGAGGTTGCAGCCGGCGGTGCCGAACGAGAGGATCGACGAGCCGGGGTGGAAGTGGTTGAGCGGCTTCTTCTCGATCGGATCGATGCAGAAGCCGGACGCCTGCCCGTACGCCGACAGCACCATCTGGCCGTCCTTGTTGCCGCGCACGAAGCAGAACGCGCGCTGGCCGGGCGCCAGCGTGCACGCGCGCGGGCAGAGATCGCAGCGGATGCGGCCGTCGTCGCCTTCCGGGTGCCAGAAGCGGGCGGGCGTGCCGGCGGGGGCTGCGACGGGTGCGGGCATCGGCGTCTCGCGAGCGCGCGGAGCGGGTGCCCCCTACGGCTCGTAGACGAAGAGGTAGCCACGGACGTCGCCGGCGGCAAGCGGCTTCTTGATCGCCCACCGCGCGTTGAACGCCGCTTCGAACGCAGGGTTTGCGACCAGGAACGCGGCGCGGAAGTCGCGCAGGCTGCGCCACCAGTCGCCGAGCTCGCCGTAGAAGAGGCGCGCGTCGGCGAGCTCGAGGCGCTCGCCCCACGGCGGGTTGCAGATGACCAGGCCTCGCGGCGGGACGGAGCCGGCGTCGGCGGCCCAGGCGAGGATGCGATCGCGCGTCAGGTGGGCGAGGTCGGCGCGCTCCCAGATGATGTCGTCGACGCCGGCGCGGCGCGCGTTGGCGCGGGCGGCGATCACCGCGTCGACGTCGCGATCGCCGGCGACGATCACGGGCCGCGTGTCGGGCCACAGCGGGGCCGCGCCGGGGCCGGCGGCGACCGGCGCGCCGCGGGCGAGCAGCGCGGCCTCGATCGCGATCGTGCCGGAGCCGCACATCGGATCGACGAGCAGCTCCTCGCGCGGATCGTAGCGGGCCTCGATCGCGAGGACGGCCGCGAGGTGCTCGCGCAGCGGCGCGTCGCCGTGATCGCGGCGCCAGCCACGGCGGGTGCGGGTGCCGCCGCCGGTGTCGAGGCCGACCAGCATGCGGCCGCGGTCGTCCTGGCGCGCGACCAGCAGGCGATCGGGGCGCTCGGCGTCGATGGCGAGCCGCTGGCCGCGGGCGGCGAGCGCGTCGACGATCGCGTTCTTGACGGTGCCGACGATCTGGCGCTCGCCGGCGGCGAACTGGGCGACGCGGCGCGCCTCGACCGACAGCGTGCGCGCGCCGGCGGCCCACGGGCGCGGATCGGCGGCGACCGCGGCGCGCAGCTCGTCGGAGAGCGGCTCGAGGCGGCGGGCGGCGAGCGCGTACAGGTCGCGGACGACGCGCGTCGACGTCCGGTGGTGCGAGAGGGCGAGCGCGGCGAGCGCGTCGTCCCACGGGTAGACGAGCTGGCCGGTGCCCTCGCGGCGCGGCGGCGCGGGGCGGCGGCCGAGGGCGCGGCGCGCGAGGCGGGTCAGCTCGGCCTCCATCGCGCGGTTGGTCTGCGCGGAGCCGACCAGGCGGAGGCCGTCGGCGTACGGCGGCTCGGCGAGCGGCGGCGCCGGCGTGGCGGTGAGGTCGTCGCTCATGGTGCGCGCCCGGGGCCCGGGCCGTTGAGGGTCGCGTACAGGCCGGCGTCGACGAAGAACCGCTTGTGCAGGTACCAGCCGCGCGCCGCCGAGCCGCGCGGGCCTTTCGGGCGCGTGTGCAGGTCGCGGCGCACGAGCCGCGCGATCTCGGCGTCCCACTCGACGAGGTACCAGGAGAGGAAGGTCGCGCCGGCGGCGCCCGGGGCGGCGGCGTCGACGGTGGTCGCGTCGGGGGTCGCGTCGGGCGCGGGCGCGCGGGTGGTCGCGCCGGTGATCGCACGTGTGGTCGCACGTGTGGTCGCGCGTGTGGTCGCGCGGGTGTTCGCGTCGGTGTTCGCGCGGGTGGTCGCGTCGGGCGTGTTCGCGTCGGTGTTCGCGTCGGTGTTCGCGTCGGTGGTCGCGCGTGTGGTCGCGTCGGTGGTCGCGTCGGTGGTCGCGTCGGGCGCGGGCGCGTCGGTGGTCGCGCGAGTGGTCGCGTCGGGCGCGGGCGCGCCGACCGTCGTCGCGCGCACCATCCAGAGGACGCGGCGCAGCTTGCCGAGGGGCGCGGCGGCGACCATCGCCACCGCGGGATCCTCGGTGACGCGCCAGGCGCCGGCGCGATCGCGCGCGACCGGCACGGTCTTCAGCTCGACGTCGCCGCGCCAGTCGGGCTCGTCGTGGCCGCGCTCGACGACGCCGAGCAGGCGGGCGGCGGCGTTGCCCCACGCCCCCTTGTCGCGGCCGCGCGGGGGCAGGCGCACGCCGAGCGCGCGATCGGCGGCGGCGAGCAGCTCGTCGAGATCGTCCGGCTCCTCGGCGGGCGGCGCGGGATCGCGCGGCGGCGGCAGCGGGCGCGGCCACGCCGGCGTCGGCGGCGCGAG
>DASZXE010000542.1:0-14954 GCA_035546475.1 Kofleriaceae bacterium | reverse complement strand
CCGGTCGCGCCCTTCGTCCGATGGACGCCGCGCTCGAGGAACGCCGCGCGCGCCGCCCGCGCCACCGCGCGCGCCCGGACGCCCGGCGGCGTCAGCCAGCGCTCGACGCCGAGCCACAGCCGCGACAGGAAGCCACCCGCCACGCCGGCGAGCACCGGATCGATCAGCAACGCCGGGATCGGGAACGGGTGCGCCGCGTACAGCATGTAGGCGTGCGCCGCGATCGCGACGGCCGCGCCGGCCAGCACGTGCGCGTGCGCGTACGACTGCGAGCGCCGCCGCACCGCGACGATCACCTCGGCGGACGACGCCGCCTCGATGCGCTGGATCGCCGACCGGAACGCCTCCCGGCTGGCGGCGTCGACGAAGCGCACGGCCACGCCTCGACGTTACACGACCGCGGCTACAGGAAGTAGTGGAGCTGCAGGAGTCCGGTGCCGGTCGCGTGGTCGAGATCGGCCAGCTCCCCGCGCAGGAGCGCCGCCAGCTCCCAGTGCGCGCGCGGGAAGAGGCTGAAGGTGGCGTCGAGCGCCGACGACGTCTGGCCGTTGACGCGCACGTCGGGGTCGAAGAGCTGCGCCGCGACGCCCGCGCCCCACCGGCTGCCGGGCCGGTAGCTCACCGCCGCGTAGCCGGCCAGCCGCAGGACCGCCGTCGTCGACATGCCGCTGTCGAGCGTGCGCGGGCCGCCGTCGACCTCCGCCGACAGCAGGACGCGCGGGCCGCCGAGCCACTGCTTCCACGCGAGGCCGAGCCACGCCTCGTTGCCGTCGTCGTCGTGCTGGCCCTTGCTGCTCACGCTCCAGCTCGCGTCGCCGCTGCCCATCAGCCGCTCGTACTCGACCGCGTAGCCCCAGCCGTGGCGGCCGACCACCGGCGCCACCTCGATCGGCGTCAGCAACGATGCGTGCAGCTCCCAGCGCGTGCCGTGCGTGCCGGCGCCGAGGCCGTAGCTCTCCTCGAGCGTGTGCAGCCCGGTGTAGCGCCGCACGTAGGCCGTGTGATCGAGCAGGCGCAGGCCGAACGCCGGGAAGAAGCGGCCGGCCCGCACGTACCAGGCCTCCGACGCCGGCTGGTACATGACGTAGTGCTCGCGGCTGCCGAGGCGCTCGCCGAGCGGCTGCGCGTCGCGGATCGCGTCGAGGACGCCGAAGGTGCCGGCGACCGACAGCCCGCGCGCGTGGACGTCGACGGAGACCTCCGCCTGCATCGGGAACAGCGCAGCCTCGGTGCCGCGGCCCTCGCGGGCGAACGTCGCGAGCCGCAGGTCGCCGCCGACCGACAGCCACGACGGCGGCGTGACCAGCCCGTGGAGGAACGCGCCGTCGCCGGCGCCGGCGATCGTGTCGCCGGCCTCCTCGCGGCCGTAGTCGGTGAGCAGGCCGCCGCCGACCGGCGACAGGTGACACTCCGAGCAGCGGGTCGCGCCGGTCGAGAACTGGAACTCCGGGTACGCCTCGGCGCGGCCGGGGCCGGCGACGACCACGGCCACCGCCACGGCCCCGGCGATGCCGGCGAGCACGAGCGCCGCCGCGGTCAGTCGCACAGGGCACCTCCGCGCATCCAGTCCTCGAGCGTCTGGATGTCGGCGTCGGCGAGCCGCTGGTTCGGCGGCATGCCGGTCGGATCGTCGCGGCGGAGCAGCCCCGACAGCGTGCTCGCCATCGGATCCGCGGTGTCGACGTACGCGCCCGCGGCGTGGGCGGTGTCGCCGCACGCGCGGCCGGTCAGCGTGTCGTAGGCGGTGGCGTCGTCGGACAGATCGATGCCGCCCGCCTGCGACAGCGGCGAGTGGCACGCGCTGGTCGTGCAGCGCGGCGCGATGATCGTCTCGTACGCGTAGTGCCAGCGATCGAGCGACGGGTCCGACGACGACACGCAGGCGGCCAGGCCGCCCGCGAGCGCGCACGCGAGGAGGGCACGGAGCATCGACAGCCTCCGGATCACGGGGTGGGGAGCAGGATGCGGCCGATCGCGTCGCTGGCGCCCTGCTCGGTGTGGCAGCCGTTGCAGTCGCCGTCGGTCTGGGGGGTCGTCATCGCGATCGTGCTGCCGGACGGCGACACGACGCGCGCGGTGTACGGCAGGTTGAACGAGATGCTCGTGCTGTTCGAGTAGAAGTTGCCCTCGGCCCGGACCTGCATCGTCGCCCGCACCGCGCCGCTCGCGTCGAGGATCTCGACGCGCGTGCCGGTCGGCACGCGCGAGTAGCAGAGGTCCTGCTCGTGCAGCGTCGGGTAGACCGTGCCCATGAAGAAGTACGCCTTGCGCGGCTCGTCGCGCAGGTGGCACTCGCGGCAGGGCAGGCCGGGGTTCATGTCGGAGCTCTCGCGGTTGCCGCCGGTCCACTTCGAGCCGGACGTGCAGACGGTCGGCGCCGGATCGCCCGGGTTCGACGTCGACGAGCAGGTGCCGCCCGGCATCCCGCCGTCGACCCAGCCCTCGAACGCGGTGATGTCGGCGTCGCTCGGCCGCGGATAGCCGACCGGCGGCATCGGATCGTTGGTGTCGCGCAGGCGGGCGAGCGCGCGCTGCGCGACGCTCTGGCCGGGCGCCGCCATCGACGCCGCGGTGAGGTCCGTCAGCTTGTCGAGCGAGATCTCGGCGCCGCCGCGCGGCGGCGTGCCGTGGCAGGCCCAGCAGGTCGACAGCAGCTTCGCCGCCTCGCAGGGGAACTGGTCGGAGTCGGCCGGCGGCGTGTCGCCGCTCGAGCCGGCGTCGCTCGCGTAGTAGCAGCCGGCGGCGCCGCCGCCGAGCGCGGCGGCGAGCGAGACGAACATCATGCGCGCGCGGATCGAGGAACGCTTGGACACGGTGCCTCCCGGACAGGCGTCGATCGTCACTACCACGCTCGCTCGACGGCACCGACGTCGAAGCGATGCTTCATTCGGTCGCGTGTGAGCGCTGCACCTGTGAGCGCAGCCGCGTGCACGCCTGTGCAGGCGCCGTACAGCTACTTCACGATGTTGATCTTCGTGATGCCGCGCAGCTCGCCGCCGACCTCCCACGTCTCGCCGGTCTTGCGGAAGACGCGGAAGCGGATGACGCCCGAGCGGTTGAGCTTGAGGTAGAGCACCGTCTTCGCCGGATCGAAGTCGGCGGCGGCGAGCTGGAGCGTGGCGCCCTCGCCGTCGGTGAGGTGCACGAGCTGCGGGTGCTTCACGCCGGCCGCGTGCAGCAGGTCGGTGAGGCTCCAGCCGGGCGTGATGGTGTCGCCCGACGGCGCGTGGACGACGGGGAGCGCCGCGAGCTTGTCGCCGGTGAAGACCGAGTCGCCGCCGGCGCCGGTGATCTCGATCTGGAGATCGGGGCTGGCGGCCGGGCGCGCCTCGTCGGCGTGCTCGCGGTTGCCGGCGCTGTCGCCGCCGCCGTGCTCGCCCTCGGCGGCGACCTGCGCCGCGATCTGGCCGCGGTCGCCGTGCGTCTTGATCGTGATGCGGGTGACCTCGTGCACCGGATCGGCGAGCGGCCCGGTGGCGCCGCCGGTGCGGAAGCCGAGCTCGACGCCGTCGGCGCCGACCGCGACGGCGGGGAACTTGCCGGCCTGGGTCTGGAGCGGCGCCATCGTCGTGTGCGCCTTGCCCGAGGCGTCGATCGCCTCGAGCGCGAGCCAGGTGTCGAGCGACGGCGCCGCCGGGAAGACCTCGACGAGCGGGCGCGGTTCGGCCGACAGCTCGGCGCTCGACGCGACCTGCTGGTCGTCGACGAAGATCGCGAGCGGGACCGCCGCCGGCACCGTCGCGGCCGCGTGCGGCTTCGCCTTCGCCTTGCTCTTGCCGCACGCGGGCGCGCCCGCGGCGGTGACGCAGACGAGCAACGCGGCGGCGAGACGAGCGGCCCTGGGCATCGAGCCGAGCCTACTCGACCCAGCGCACCGGGGACAGCCGGGCGGCGGCCGCGATCGCGTCGACGGGCAGCGTGGCGGTCAGCGCGGTCGCGCCCTGCCACGTCACCGCGCCGCCGCGCGACGCGATCCAGGCGGCGACCGCGGCCGCCTCGTCTGCGGACGCGTCGGCGAACAGGTCGATGCGCACCTCGACCGCGCCGCTCCCCGTCCCCGCGCCGCTCCCCGTGCCCGCGCCCGTGTCCGCGCTCCTGCGCTGCGCCGGCTGCAGCGGCTCGATCGCCACCACGCCGGCGCGCGCCGCCAGCGCCTCGCGCTCGGCCGCCGACAGCCGCACGACCACGCCGTCATCGCCGCTGACGTCGTCACCCGCGCGCGCCTCGAGCTCGCCGCGCACCGCGACGCCGGCCGCGTCGCCGCCCACGCGCACGACGTACGCGCCGCGATCGTCCGCCGGATACGCGACGATCGTCTCCGGATACGCGTACAGCGCGACCGGCGCCCCCGCGATCGTGATTCGCTCGCCGCTCGCGACGATCGCCGGCGACCTCGCGCCCGCGCCGTGCCCACCGCACGCGGCCAGCGATCCGACGACGACGGCGATGACGAGCCCGCGCACCGGCACAGCATATCGCCCCGTCACACGATCGTCACAGCCGCGCCTCTTCCCCTCGCCGCGCCGGGCCAGTAACGTCGGCGGCGATGGCCGCACATGATCGAGGGGGCCGGACACCCATCCGCTTCGGGTACTGGGCCGTCATCGGCCTGGTCTTCCTCGGCCTGAGCTGGACCGTCGAGCACATCCGCGGCTCGCAGGCCCAGCCGGCGGCCCCACCCGCCGCCGCCCCGCCCGCCGTCCCCGCGGCCGCCCCCGCCGCGACGGCACCCGCGGCGCCCAGGCCGGGCTCGACCTGCACGATCGTCAGCGCCGTCGAGCTCCACGACGAGGGCGGCCACCTCAGCGTCGGCGTCCACCAGCCGCCGCCGGCCGGCCGCAGCAAGCTGCGCATCGACAAGCCGGCCCCGCAGAAGCCGTTCTACGACGAGCTCAAGTGGATCGCGCTCCTGCTGGTCTTCATCGCCTTCGTCATCTCCCGCCTCCCGCGCGTCGAGCTCCAGCACACCGAGGCCTTCCGCCGCCGCCGCACCCTCAACTGGCTGCCGCTCGGCCTGACCTACGCGTTCCTCTACATGGGCCGCTACAACATGACCGTGCTGCAGAACGTCGGCGCCCTGTCGACGTCGGACTACGGCGACATCGCCTCGTGGGGCGCGCTGGTCTACGGCCTGTCGTTCGTCGTCAACGGCCCGCTCACCGATCGCTGGGGCGGCCGCATCACCATCCTCATCTCGGCCAGCGGCACGCTCGTCACCAACACGATCATCGGCGTCCTCATCGCGACCGGCCACACCGGCAACCTGAAGACGACCTTCTCGCTCCTCTACGCGCTCAACATGTACTTCCAGAGCTTCGGCGCGGTGTCGATCGTCAAGGTCAACGCGGCGTGGTTCCACCTGCGCGAGCGCGGCACCTTCGGCGGCATCTTCGGCATCCTCATCTCGCTCGGCCTCTACTTCGCCTACGACTGGGGCTTCCGGATCGCCAACGCCTACCCGACGCACCTCGAGTACCTCTTCTACGTCCCCGCCGCGATCCTCGCCGTCTTCTTCGTCCTCTGCGTCGTCTTCGTCCACGACAGCCCGTCGGGCGCGGGCCACCCGGACTTCGACGTCGGCGACGCCTCGTCGGGCCAGAGCCTGACGCCCGACCCGGTCTGGTCGGTGTTCGCGCGGCTCCTGTCGAGCCGCATCATCATCATCATCACCGCGATCGAGTTCTGCAGCGGCTTCCTCCGCCAGGCGATCCTGCAGTGGTACCGGGACTTCGCGAAGGGCGTCGGCGCGACCGGCAGCTTCGTCTACGTGCACTGGGGCCTGGTGTCGTGCATCGCCGGCATCACCGGCGGCATCTTCGCCGGCCTCATCAGCGATCACGTCTTCGGCTCGCGGCGCGCGCCGGTGGCCGCGGTGCTCTACGGGCTCATGCTGGTCGGCGCGCTCGTCGTGCTGTCGGCGATGGGGCAGCCGCTCGCGGTGAGCTGGACGATCGCGGTGATGTCGATGGCGATCATCGGCGTCCACGGCGTGCTGTCGGGCACCGCCAGCGCCGACTTCGGCGGCCGCAAGAACGCCGGCGTCGCGGTCGGCATCATCGACGGCTTCGTCTACCTCGGCACCGCGTTCCAGGCGCAGGTCTACGGCCACGCGCTGCCGGAGAAGGGCACCTGCGCGGCGAGGCAGCTCCATCGCTGGGCCGCGTGGCCGCAGTGGATGATCCCGATGGCCATCGTCGGCCTCGCGTTCGGCGTCGTCCTGTGGAACGCGCGGCCCGACAAGCCGAAGCCGCCGGCCGCGGCGGTGTGACGGCAGGCTGCGGCCGCGCCACCGTGAGGCGGCGGGCGGACGTCGACGGGTTCGGCTATGCTGCCGGCGGTGCCGATGGCGATCACCGACGGACCCAAGCGCAGGCGTGACACGCTCGACCGCGCGCTCGTCGAGCAGGTCGCCGGCCTGCTGGCGCAGGCGCGGAGCGCGCTGTTCATCACCGGCGCCGGCCTGTCCGCCGACAGCGGCCTGCCGACGTACCGGGGCATCGGCGGCCTCTACGACGGCCACCCGACCGTCGAGGGCTACCCGATCGAGACCGTCCTCTCCGGCCAGATGATGGCGAAGCGCCCGGACGTCACGTGGCGCTACCTGCTCGAGATCGAGGCCGCCGCCCGCGACGCGCGCCCGAACCGCGGCCACGAGGTCATCGCGAAGATCGAGGAGCGCCTCGGCCGCGTCGTCGTCTTCACCCAGAACGTCGACGGCTTCCACCGCGCCGCCGGCTCGAAGAACGTCATCGCGATCCACGGCGACCTGTACGACCTCCGCTGCATCTCGTGCGGCTGGCGCCAGCGGGTGCCGAACTTCGCGGGGCTGACCGCGCCGCCCGGCTGCCCGTCGTGCGGCGCGCTGGTCCGTCCCGACGTCGTGCTGTTCGGCGAGCCGCTGCCCGAGGCCGCGTTCGATCGGCTCGAGGCCGAGGTCGCGCGCGGCTTCGACATCGTCTTCTCGATCGGCACCTCGTCGCAGTTCCCGTACATCGCGCGGCCGGTCTTGCTCGCGCGCAGCGAGGGCGTGCCGACGATCGAGATCAACCCCGACACGACCGAGCTGTCGGACGTCGTCGACGTGCGCCTGCAGTCGGGCGCCAAGCACGCGCTGCGCGCCATCTGGAACGTCTTCAAGGGCCACAACGCCCAGGCCACCCGCCTCGGCCGCTGAAATAGCCACCGGAGATCCATATACATGCGTACCAAGCGACTGGGCCGCACCGGCCTGTACGTGTCGGAGCTCTGCCTCGGGACGATGACCTACGGCGGCAAGGGCTTCTGGGAGGTCATCGGCAAGCTCGGCATCGACGCCGTCGCCGGCCAGCTCCGCACCGCGCTGGACGCCGGCGTCAACTTCCTCGACACCGCGGACGTCTATCACGAGGGCGAGAGCGAGAAGCTGGTCGGCGAGGCGCTGCGCAAGGTGGGCGTGCCGCGCGAGCGGGTCGTCCTCGCCACCAAGTGCCGCGGCCGCCTCGGCCCCGGCCCCAACGACGCCGGCCTGTCGCGCAAGCACATCCTCGACGCGATCGACGGCAGCCTGCGCCGCCTCGGCGTCGACCACGTCGACCTCTACCAGATCCACGGCGTCGATCCGGCCACGCCGATCGAGGAGACCGTCCTCGCGCTCGCCGACGTCGTCCAGGCCGGCAAGGTCCGCTACGTCGGCTTCTGCAACCTGCCGGCGTGGCTGGCGATGAAGGCGATCGCGATCGCCGACCGCCGCGGCCTGCCGCGCTTCGTCTCCGCGCAGATGTTCTACACGGTGGCGAGCCGCGACATCGAGCGCGAGATCGTGCCGCTGGCCCGCGAGGAGGGCCTCGCGATCCTGCCGTGGTCGCCGCTCGCCGGCGGCCTCCTGACCGGCAAGTTCACCGAGGGCGAGACCGGTCCCGAGGGCGCGCGCCGCACGCAGTTCGACTTCCCGCCGGTCGACAAGCCGCGCGCGTTCCGCTGCATCGAGGCGATGCGGCCGATCGCCGCCGCCCACGGCGTGTCGATCGCGCAGATCGCGCTCGCGTGGCTCCTGCACCAGCCGCACGTGACGAGCGTGATCATCGGCGCCCGCACCGACCTGCAGCTCGCCGACAACCTGGCGGCGGCGAAGGTGCGGCTCGCCGCCGACGAGCTCGAGGCCCTCGACGCCGTCGGCGCGCTGGCGCCCGAGTACCCGGGCTGGATGGTCGACCGCCAGAGCCGCGACCGCTTCCTCGAGGGCATGGAGCGCTGATCGCCGCCGCGCTGCTGCTAAGCTGCGCGCGTATGAACCTGCCCGGACCTCTCGCCCGGCTGATGCCGCGCCTCGATCTCGACGGAGACCGCAACCTGGTCCGCGACGCCTGGAACCTGCTGGCCGGCCTGCCGGGCGGCAAGGGGCTCTTCTCGCGCATGATCGGCCAGCTCGCGCCGTACAGCGGCACGATCGGCGCGCGCGTCGTCGGGCTGCGGCCGGGCTGGTGCCAGGTCGAGCTCGAGGACCGGCGCGCGGTGCGCAACCACCTGCAGTGCGTCCACGCGATCGCGCTGTGCAACCTGGCCGAGCTGGCCGGCAACGTCGCGGTCGCCTACTCGCTGCCCGACGACGCCCGGTTCATCGTCGCCGGGCTGTCGATCGAGTACCTGAAGAAGGCGCGCGGCACGATCACCGCGACCGGCGAGTGCCCGGCGACGATGACCGCCGAGCGGGCCGAGCACGCGGTGTCGGTGACGATGACCGACGCCGCCGGCGAGGTGGTGGCGCGGGCGACCCTGCGGACGCTGGTCGGGCCGAAGCGCCAGGCGAAGCGCTCCGACCTCAACTGAGCGGGCGAATTTTCGTGGCGCGGGCGGGCCCGGCGTGATCTAACGAGGGCGCGGGAATCATCCGCCGCCGTCCCGCGTCCACCACGCATGCGTCGCCCCGCGATCTCGCTCCTGTCCACGCTCGCCGTCCTCGCGCTGGCGGCCGGGCCCGCCGCCGCCGAGCCGCACGACTTCGGGCCGGAGGCGCGGCTCCTCTACCGGGTGGTCGCCTGCGGCGGCACCGCGCCGGTGCCCGACGGCATCGACGCCGCCACCGTCGACGCCCACTGCAAGCAGGTCGCCGCGCTCTATCCCGACATCGAGCGGCGCTACCTGGCGCCGGCGCGCGCGCTGTTCGCCACGCTGCGCCCCGCCAACCTGCCGACGACGGTCGTCTATCCGTTCGGCGGCGGCGACCTGCTGTCGGCGCTCGTCACCTATCCCGACGCGCGCGAGATCACGACCCTGTCGCTCGAGCACGCCGGCGATCCGACCCGGCTCGCCGGCGCCAGCAAGGCCGACCTCAAGCGGGCGCTCGCCACCTACCGCGACGTGCTCCGCGAGCTGTTCGCCAACCACGACTCGGCGTCCGACAACATGAAGAAGCTCGAGCGCGGTCCGGTTCCCGGACAGCTCGGCATGTTCCTCGCGGCGCTGGTCGCCCACGGCTACGAGCCGGTGTCGCTGCGCTACTTCCGCGTCGAGCCGGACGGCTCGCTCCACTACTTCGACGACGCCGACCTGGCGGCGATGGCGCCGGTCAAGGCCAAGCGCAAGCGCGGCAAGTGGGTCGACCCCGACTACTCGGCGGCGTTCTCCAACGCCGAGCTGACCTTCCGCAAGGCCGGCGACCCGACGGCGCCGCTGATCGTGCACCGCCACATCGCCGCCGACCTGTCCGACGGCGCGCTGCGCGGCTCGCCGGTGCAGGCCTACCTCGAGCAGCGCGGGCCGATCGTGGCGATGACCAAGGCGGCCAGCTACCTCCTGTGGCTCGGCGCGTTCTCGACGATCCGCGACTACCTGCTCGCGCACATGGTGTGGATGGCGTCCGACGCGACCGGCATCCCGCCGCGCTGGGCGAAGAAGGCCGGCTTCGTGCAGACGACCTACGGCCGCTTCGACGGCGCCTACCTCGACGACGCGGTCGGCAACGAGGCGGAGGACGCCTTCCGCAAGCTCTGGCACGACCAGCCGTACCGCAAGCTCGGCTTCCGCTACGGCTACCCGGACTCGAAGAAGCAGGTCCACCTGCTCGTCACGGCGAAGGCCGGGCCGTGATCCGGGCGACGCTCGCGGCGGTCGTCGTCGCGCTCGCGCTCGGCGCCGGCGCGACGGCCGCGGCGGCGCGTCCGCACCACGCGGTGGTCGACGACGGCGAAGGCCGCCTCGACAAGACCGAGGACAAGGTGCTCGGCGGCAAGCACTGGCGGATCGAGACCGACCAGGGCGCGGTCCACGTCTGGGTGCCGCCCGGCTACAACCGCGCGACCGCCGGCACCGTCGTCTACGTCCACGGCTACTACACCGACGCCGACGGCGCCTGGAAGGACCACAACCTCGCCGCGCAGTTCAAGGCGTCGGGGCAGAACGCGATCTTCATCGTGCCCGACGCGCCGAAGGGCAACGGCGAGGAGGTCGCCTGGCCGGCGCTCACCGACCTCCGCAAGGCGGTCCACCGCGCGAACATCAAGCTGCCCGACGGGCCGATCATCGTGATGGGCCACTCGGGGGCGTTCCGCACCGTGATGAAGTGGGTCGATCACAAGCTGGTGACCCAGGTCATCCTCCTCGACGCGCTGTACGGCGGCGAGCGCGCGTTCGACGACTTCATCGACTCCGGCAAGCGCGCCGCGCAGCACAAGCTGACCGTGATCGGCTCCGACACCGCGACCGAGTCGGCGGCGTTCGCGCACCAGTACCCGTTCGCGGTCGTGCGCGACCGCATGCCCGACACCATCGCCGGCTTCAAGAAGCGCGAGAAGACGGCCAAGCTGCTCTATGTGCACTCGCAGTACGGCCACATGCAGATCGTCACCGGCGGCAAGGTCATCCCGCTGCTGCTCCGCCTGACGCCGCTCCGCCACCGCTGACGCGACCGAGCGCAGCTCGGGCCCGGGGTTCCCCCCGAGGCCGAGCGATCGACGAGAGGGTTGGCACTCCGGCCAACCCTGTGCGCGCGGAGGCGCTTGCGTCGGGGCCGGCGGTCGGTACGGTGGAGGAATGACCTTCGCCGCCGCGAGGCGCCCGTGACCCCACCGATCGTGTTCGCGGTGCCCGGCTGCGAGGCCTGGGCCGATCGGCTGTGCACGCGGCTCGACGTGCCGCGCGGCAAGGCGGTCGTCCGCCAGTTCCCCGACGGCGAGACCTACCTGCGCGTCGAGGACGACGTGGCCGGCCGCGACGTCGTCCTCGCGTGCGGCCTCGACCGCCCCGATCAGAAGACGCTGCCGATGCTGTTCCTCGCCGAGACGGTCCGCGAGCTGGGCGCGCGGCGGGTCGGCGTCGTCGCGCCGTACCTGGCGTACATGCGGCAGGACCACCGGTTCCACCCCGGCGAGGGCATCACGTCGGCCTACTTCGGGCGGCTGGTGTCGCGCGCGGTCGACTGGCTGGTGACCGTCGATCCGCACCTGCACCGGCGGGCCGGGCTCGACGAGATCTACTCGATCCCGACGACGATCGTGCAGTCGGCGCCGGCGATGGCGGCCTGGATCGCCGGCGCGATCGAGGCGCCGGTCATCATCGGGCCGGACCAGGAGAGCGCGCAGTGGGCGGCGGTGGTCGCCGAGCGGCTGGGCGCGCCGCACATGATCCTGACGAAGATCCGGTTCGGCGACCGCGAGGTCTCGATCTCGCAGCCGACGCTGGCGCCGCTGGTCGATCGCACGCCGGTGATCGTCGACGACATCATCTCGACCGGCCGCACGATGATCGAGACCATCAAGCAGCTCGTGAAGCTCGGCACGCCGCCGCCGGTGTGCGTGGGCATCCACGGCGTGTTCGCCGACCGCGCGCACGACGACCTCTACGCCGCCGGCGCCGGCTCGGTCGTCACCTGCAACACGATCGAGCACCTGAGCAACAAGATCTGCCTCGCCGACGCCGTCGCCGCCGCCGTCCGCGCGCGGCTCGCCGCCTGATCGCGCGCACCGCTCGCGGCCGCGCGGCGCCGGTCGACGCGGGTCCGCGCGGGTCAGCTCGGCTCGGCGGCGTCGGCGGTCGGCTCGGCCATGAGCCGCAGGCCGGCAGGCAGCGTGTCGCCGAACGCGACCCGTTCCTCGCGCGCCTCGAGCGCGACCACCTGGTCGACGAGGACCGCGGCGCGGTCGCCGCCGGGCAGCGTCCGCAGGTGGGCGACCAGCCGGGCCCGCAGCCCGTCGTCGAGGTCGCGCGAGCGATCGCCGGTGCGGCGGCCGAGCTGCGCGAGCGCGAAGCCGAGCTTGTCGGGCTCGGGCCAGCTCCAGCCGAGCAGCTTCTCCAGCCACGCCGCCGCCTTGCTCGCCGGCACGACCGTGTTGAGCGGCCCGTACAGCGGCGCCCGCGCGCCGAGGCGGCCCAGCGACCACAGGTGCACGGCGTCCTCGCGCGCCTTCCTGTCGTCGAGCCGCCGCATCAGCTCGTCGCCGAGCTTGATCTTGGCGCCGACCGAGATGCGCTCGAGCGACGCGACCGCGCGCCACATCTCGCCCAGCTCCTGCCGCGACGCCTTCACCTCGGCGAGCTTCTTCTGCTGGCGCGGGTTCGGCAGCAGCAGCGTGCCGAGCCGGTCGTAGATCTGCTCCTGCTGCGTCGCCACCAGCCCGCCGCTGACCCGCCGCCACACGATCCACCAGGCGAGCCGCGACGCCTCGGTCTTGCCGAACGACAGCCCCTCGTTGAAGACGCCCCACATCTGCCGCGCGCGCCACTGATCGAGCGGCGCGCCGGTGCCCGGCCGCAGGCAGAGGCCGGCGAGCCCGAGCCAGCGCTGCTCGTGATCGGCCGACCGCTTGCGGGCGTCGGCGACCTCGATGAGCGCGTCGAACAGGCCGCGCGCCGTCGACAGCGTCCACTCGTCGCGGCGCGCCTCGACCAGCTCCTCCAGCTCGCGGGTCAGCGGCGCCAGTAGCGACGCGTCGCCGCGGAACGCCGCCTGCACGCGCGCGCGCGCCTCCGGCAGCCGCGGGTGGGGCGGGGCGGCCGCGGTGTCCTCGGGCGCGGCGCCGCCCGAGCGCATGTCGAACGTCAGCCGCCAGCGGCCGGGCGGGTCGCCGCCGGCCGTGCCCGGGCGCTCCTCGCACCAGATCTCGACGGCGCCCAGCTCGGTGATCGTCACCTGGAGCTGCACGGTGACCGAGCTCTTGCCGCGCGCGCGCAGGGCCGCGACGATCGGCGGCAGCTCGAGCAGATCCGAGCCGTCGTCGAGCGTGTCGGCGCGGCCGTCGCCGATCGGGACCAGCGCGCCCTGCGCGTCGGCGCGCGACGACGACGAGTAGAGCCGGAAGCGGACCGGCCGGTTCGTCACCAGCTCGAAGTCGCGCGCGAGCCGCGCGGTCGCGCCGTCGTCGAGGCCCTTGCCGGCCAGGCAGACCGCCATCGGCGCGCCCGGCGTCTCGACGCCGAGGTAGAACGCGCGGGGCGTGCCGCCGCGGATGCGCGCCGCCAGCCCGCGGCGCACGAGCCCGTAGTAGGCGGCGCCGACCGCGACCGCCAGCTCCGGCGCCTGCACCGGCAGCTCGCGCGGGCGCCCGGCCGCCGGCTGCCACGCCGCGAGCTGGTCGAGCACCCGGCCGCGCAGCGACGCCGGCGTCATCGCGCCGCCGTTGAACAGCACGGCGTCGACGCGCTCGACGCCGTGGCGGCCGAGGAACGACGCCAGGTGGCGCGTCACCGCCGGATCCGCCGCGTACGGCAATCCCATCTCCTGCAGGCCGCCGCGGCCGCGCCGGAGCGGCGCGTCGCGCGCCACCGCCGGGAAGAAGCCGTCGAACAGCACCTGCTCGAGCTCGGCGCGGGTGATGCGGTCGCGCAGCGTGCCGGCGATGAGCCGCGACCCGCGGCCGGCGACGGTGATCGGCACCTCGGCCGGCGGCGCGTCGCCGAGCAGCGTCTCCTTCGCGAGCCGGCAGGCGTGGGTGAGCCCGTGCCACTGCAGCGCGTCGAGCTTCTTGCCGTCGCCGGTCAGCCGCTGCTCGACGAGCTTCGCCAGCGTGAGGTCGACGTTGTCGCCGCCCAGCAGCAGGTGATCGCCGACCGCGATGCGGGCGAAGCCGCCGTCCTCCTCGACGGTGATCAGCGTGAAGTCGGTGGTGCCGCCGCCGACGTCGAAGACCAGCACGGTCTCGCCCGGCTGCAGCTCCTGGCGGGCGCGCGCGCGGCCGCGCTGGTCGAGCCAGGCGTAGAAGGCGGCCTGCGGCTCCTCGAGCAGCACGACGCCGGTCAGCCCGACCGCGACCGCGGCGTCGTGGGTCAGCTCGCGCGCCGCCTCGTCGAACGAGGCCGGGCAGGTGACGACGACGTCCTGATCGATGAAGGCGCTGTCCGGCTCGCCGGACATCACGTGGTCCCATGCATCGCGGACGTGGGCGAGGATCAACGACGACGCGGCGACCGGCGACCGCTTCGGCCCCTCGCTCTCGCCCCACGGCAGGATCGCCGCCTTGCGATCGACGCCCGGGTGGCACAGCCACGACTTCGCCGACGCGATCATGCGGGCCGGGTTGCGGGCGCCCTGGTTGCGGGCCAGCTCGCCGACCACCTCGCGGCCCGGGCCCGGCGCGGGCCGCCAGGGCAACGCCAGCTCGGCGGCGGCGAGGTCGTGCTCGCCGGCCAGGTAGAGGAACGACGGGAGCTGGCGGCGCGGCGCGACCTCGCCGGGCGCCACGAGCTGCGGCACGTCGAACACCTTGATCCGCGGATCGGCCGCGTGGGTGTCGACGTAGGCGACCGCGGAGTTGGTCGTGCCGAGGTCGATGCCGATCAGGTAGCGGGCGGGCACGCCGCCCTTGTCTACCGGACCGGCCGGGCGTTCGCTACTGCCGACCGCGTCAACAGAGCGGCTTGTCGGTGCAGACGGTGAGCGGCCCGTGGTGCGGCGGGGGCTTCGCGGGGTGGGCCGGCCGCGCTGCCGGGGGCGCGGGCGCCGGGAGCACCGCGGGCGGCGCCGGCCGCCGGTCGCGCAGCTCCTC
>DASZXE010000541.1:0-8193 GCA_035546475.1 Kofleriaceae bacterium | reverse complement strand
GCGCCGCCCGCGCGACCTCCGCCCCGAGCAGCGCCGCGACCCGCTCGGTCGGCAACGCGCCGTGGTGGCGCGTCGCCAGCGCCCGCGCCGCCCGGTAGCGGACCGCCGGGTGCGGGTGGGCGAGCAGCTTGTCGAGCGCCGCGTCGCCGCGCGGGCCCTCACCCGCCGCCAGCGCCGCCGCGAAGCCGGTGATCGCCGCCACCGACGCGTCGGCGAGCTGGCGCTCCATCGCCGGCACCAGCGGGTCCTGGAAGCCGCCGCACGCCTCGATCGCGACCGCGCGATCGGCCGGATCGCCGAGCGCCTTCACGACGCGCGGCAGGTACGGCGGCAGGCCGAGGCGGCCGGCCGCCCGCAAGGCCTCGTGGCGCACCGCGGGCACCGGATCGTCGAGCAGGTGCTGGAGCGCGCCGTAGAGCACGGCCTCGCCGGGCCGCACCTCGCCGGTCGCCCACGCGGCGGCCGCGCGCACCTCGGGCCGCGCGTCGTCGAGCATCTCGAGGAAGCGGCCGGTGCGGCTCTCGCGCGCGATGCCGCTCGTCGTCAACAGGTGCGCCGCCGGCCCCGACGCCCACTGCAGCGAGCCCAGCCCCGCCGCCTCGGCGCGGGCGAGGCTGGCCCGCGCGAGGGCGCGCACGCGCGGGTGCTCGTCGTCGTGGTGCTTGCGGACGACGTCGCGGACCGCGACGTTGGCCTCGAGCCGCGCGAGCGCGCGCAGGCAGGCGCGCTCGAGGTCGTCGTCGCCGGCGCCGTCGAGGACGCGGGCGATCAGGTCGGCCTCCTCCGCGTGGCCCGACGACGCCAGCGCCTCGACCGCCGCCGCGCGCACCCGCGGTGACGGGTGCCCGCACGCCGCGCGCAGGGCCGGCCGCGCGATCTCCACCGGCGCGCGCTCGAGCAGCGCGATCGCGAAGCCGGCGCGCTCCTCGTCGTCGTCGAGCTGCGCGGCGATCGCGGCCGCGTGCTCGGCGTCGAGCCCGTCCGCCTCGTCCTCGAGATCCATCTGCCGCCGGTCGAGGCTGCGCCGCAGCGCGCCCCGGTACGCCGGCCGCAGGCCGAGCACGACCGCGACCACGCCGAGCGACAGCAGCACGACGGCGCCCGCCGGCCCGCGCAGCGAGTCGGGCGGCACCAGCTTGAGCGCGGCGGCGCCGGCGACGTAGCCGAGCGGCGCGAGCACGCCGCGGATCAGCGCGCCGGCCTGCGCGCGCCGCCACGCCGGCAGCGGCGCCTGCATCTGCGCGCGGCCGGGCGCCGACAGCGCCTGCTTGAGCATGCGGTCGCCGGCCGACAGCGCCGCCACCGCGGCGAGCCCCGGGTGGACGAGCAGCAGCACCGACAGCGTGAAGCTCCAGGCCGGCGCCGCGAACAGGCAGCGCGTCGAGCCGAAGCGGGCGAGCAGCCGGCCGGTGACGAGGAGCGGCGCCAGCACCGTGGCGACGCCGGTGATCGCGTAGATGTGGCCCATGAAGCCGGCGATCTCCGCCGGCCGCGCGAAGCGATCCTGTGCCACCGCGAAGAGCTGGAAGTCGATGAGCTGCTCGACGAGCAGGTCGATCACGCTGATCGCCGCCAGCAGCCGGAGGAGCGGCTCGCCGGCGACGTAGCCGGCGGCGTCGCCGATGCGCGCGAACGTCCCGCCGCCGACGACCGGCGCGCTGCGGTGGCGCTCGAGGTCGCGCGCGCCGATCGCCCGCAGCGCGACGCCGGCGGCGGCGAGCAGCCCCGCCGACACCAGCAGCAGCCCGGGCGTGCCGACCAGCCCGGCGAGCGCGCCGGTGCCGAGGCCGCCCAGCACCCACGCGAGCCCCGCGCCGGCGCCGATCAGCGGCAGCAGCCGGCGCGCGCTGCGGACGTCGAGCGCCTCGGTGATGAGGCCCCAGCCCTGCACGAGCAGCACGCCCGACACCACCTCGCCGACGATGTAGAGCGCGAACGGCACCCAGCGCGCGCCGCCGGCCATCGCCGCGCGCGACGCGCCGAGCAGCACGCACGCGCCGCCGAGCAAGGCGACCATCAGCCGGTAGACGCCGAGCCGCGGCGCCAGCGCCGACACGCCGAGCGACGACACCGCCAGCACCGCCGCCGACACCATGAAGGCGTCGGGGATGCGATCGCGGCTGTAGCTGGTGAGGAAGATGCCGCGCTGCGCGGTCTTGAGCAGCACGAGGGCGGCGGTCAGCAGGAACGCGAACGCGAGCAGCCGCAGGGCCCGCCCCGCCTCGCGCTCCTGCAGGCCGATCGCGTCGAGGAGCCGCTGCTTCATCGGGCGGCAGCAGGCGAGACGCGCGGGAGGCGCGACGGACGCGACGAACGCGAGGGGCGTGACACACTCGCGGGGCCGCTCCGTCCGGCGGCCGGACGAGGCGCGCGGCCCGCCGGCTCGGCGGCGCGGGTCGCCCACGACGGCGGCGGCTCCACCGGCTCGCGCTGCTGGCAGCCGTGGTCCACCTCGATCGGCCCGTCGGGGACCAGGAAGCCGTCGGTGACGCCCGGCTTGCCGGTGACGTGAGTCGGCCCCGGGCAGCCGTCCTCGAGCCAGCGGCGGAGGATGCCGATCTCCTCGTCGGTCATCGCCGGCAGCGCCATCGGCATGCCGAGCAACCCGTCGGCGTAGTCGGGCCGCTGGTGATCGTCCAGCGGCAGCACGTGGTCGCGCAGGTTCTCGACGCGGCGCCGCACCATCACCTCGAGGATGCGCGGCCACGCCTCGCCGGGCAGCTTCTGCAGCACCGAGTAGCGCTTGCCGTCATCGCCGCGCGCGCCGCGCACCAGCATCTCGTACGTGCGCATCGCCAGCCCGCGGCCCGCGTAGCCGAGGCCGCCGAGGTTGCCCGGGCCGACGTCCTTCTCGTGATCGTTCATGTGGCAGTGGACGCACACCTTGCCGAGCACGCGCGCCTTGACCTCGTCCCAGCCGACCGGGTGATCGGCGGCGGCCGGCATCGCCAGCAGCGGCTCGCTCGGCGGCGACGGCGGCAGCGCGACCTGGCCCGCCGCGGTGAGGTAGTCGCGGAGCAGCTCCGCCTCCGCGCGGGTGACGCCGACCTTCGGCATGGTCGCCTCCGGCCACACCGCCTGCGGGTCCATGATCCAGGCGACCAGCCGCTCCGGCCCGAGCCGCTCGCGCGCGAAGCGCAGGTTGGGCGCCAGCGGGAAGTTCGCCGCGCGCAGGCTGTCGGCGGTCTGGCCCGGGAAGGCGTCGTTGCCGACGACGTGGCAGAGGATGCAGGCCTTCTGCACGAACAGCGCGCGGCCGGCGGCGACGCGCGCCGGATCGACGGCGGGCGCGGCCGGCAGGTCGGCGCCGGGCTCGCCGGGCGCGGGCACGTCGGCGACCGCGGCGAGGTAGCGCGCGATCACCCGCGCCTCGTCGGGCGTGACCTTGTTGCGCAGCATCGCGTCGTCGAGCAGCGGGCGCAGGTCGGTCGGGTGCTGGACGAACTGCTCGATCCACGCGGGCCGCAGCCGCTTGCCGACCTCGGTCAGGTTCGGGACCCGCAGGAGGTGCTGGATGTTGCGGATGTAGCGGTCGAGGATCTCCTTGCCGTTGTTGGCGGCGATCTCCTGGTACTGGCGGCTGTCGGGCGTCAGCGACTTCAGGAAGGTGTGGCAGGAGACGCAGTCGTACGGGCGGCCGGCGCCGGGCAGGCCGTCGATCTGGTGGCAGCGGGTGCACTGGTGCTTCGCGAGGACGACCTTGCCGGCGGCGATCGCCTCGTCGCGCGCGGCGGCGGCCCAGTGCGGCGCGGCGGCGTCGGCGAGCGGAGCCGGCGCGCGGCCGTCGGCGGGCGCGTGCGAGGCCTTCCCGCAGGCCGCCAGCGCCAGCACGCCCGCCAGCATCACCGCGGCCACGCGCGCGCGCGCACCGGAGCGGGCCATCGACTGCATCCGGCCGAAGCTATCACCGCGGCGTCCGACGGTGCCATCGCGGGCGCGCCCGACTGGCCGGAACGCCGGACCACGCGCCACCGAGGATCGACACGCGAACGCGATCCACCGTGGCATCCGCCCCCGCGCTTCTGCTAAGGATGCGCCCCCCGCTCGGGAGGCGTCGGAGGGCAATCCTCGTCTCCCCATCGACCAGGAGTCCATCCTCCCATGCCCGACCTGGCCGCACAGATCGATCACTCGCACAAGCTCGTCTTCGACGACCTCGACTGGGCGCTCGCCCGCCGGCACGGCCTGACGCCGCGCGAGCGCGAGTGCCTGTCGTACTTCGCCGACATCGAGAGCCAGACCGTCTTCTACATGCTCGAGGTCGCGAAGCTCGACGTCGCGCGCGCGCCGACGTTCCTGACCTTCCTCACCATCTGGAACTACGAGGAGTTCTTCCACGCCCACGCGATCACGCGGCTGCTCCACGCCGTCGGGGTCGACGTGCCGCCGGCCGGCGATCGCTCGGCGGACATCCGCAAGGGCGCCCGGCTGCGCGCCTCCGTCGAGGACGCGGTGCAGGTGGCGCTGTCGAAGACGATGCCGCAGACGTTCCTCGCGCTGTGGCAGGCGTGGGGCGCCGCCGCCGAGCTCCTGACCTGCCACGCGTACGAGGAGCTCGGCCGCACGACCGCGAACCCGGTGCTCGCCGAGCTGTGCCGCCGCATCGCCAAGCAGGAGCGCCGCCACTTCGCCTGGTACCACGAGGCGGCGCGCGAGCTGCTCGACGGCGATCGCTTCGCGCAGCGGATGGTGCGCTTCATCTTCGAGCGCGCGTGGACGCCGGTCGGCTCCGGCGTGAAGTCGCCCGCCGAGCGCGCCGCGCAGATCGCCCGCCTGTTCCCCGGGCAGCGGCTCTACCAGGTGTTCGGCGCGGTCGATCGCCGCATGGCCGCGCTGCCCGGCCTCGCCGGCTTCGACGTCTGCTCGCGCTTCGCCGACGACATGCAGGCGATGCTGCCCGCGGACGCGCGCGTCGTGCGGCGCGGCGGGGCCGAGCACGCGCGCCGCGTCGACGAGCTGGCCGCGTCGGCGTAGCGTCCGCGCCTGCGTCCGCATGGCGCGGCGCGACTCCCGTGATCCGCCACGGGCTGGCTAGATCGGTTTCCAGGGCCGTGCGAGGCTCGATCCGCCATGAAGGTCCCCAGCTTCCGACCCGCGGACATCCGCAACATCGCGCTCATCGGACGTGCCGGATCCGGCAAGACCACGCTGGCCGAGGCCGTCCTCCACCGCTGCGGCGCCATCACCCGCATGGGCTCGGTCGACGCCGCCACCACCACGAGTGACTTCGAGCCGGAGGCCAAGAGTCACCACCACTCGATCAGCGCCGCGATGCTGTTCGCGAGCTGCGACGGCCGCGAGATCAACATCATCGACACCCCGGGACATCCCGACTTCATCGGCCAGGCGCTCGCCGCCCTGCCCGCCGTCGAGACCGCGGTGCTGGTCGTCGACGCCGCCGCCGGCATCGACCTGCCGACCCGCCGCCTGTACGGCGCCGCCGGCGAGCTCGGCCTCGCCCGCATGGTCGTCGTCAACAAGATCGACCAGGCGCCCGGCAAGCTGGCCGGCGTCGTCGAGCAGCTCCGCACCAGCCTCGGGCCGAACCTCCACTGCATCAACCTGCCCAGCAAGGGCGGCACCGACGTCACCGACTGCTTCGATCACGAGGCGGGCCAGGCCGACTTCGGCTCGGTCGCCGAGGTCCACCAGGAGATGCTGGAGTCGTCGGTCGAGATCGACGACGCGCTGCTCGAGCGCTACCTGGGCGGCGAGCCGATCGACCTGCCGTCCCTGCGCAAGTGCTTCATCGAGGCGATGGCGAAGGGCCACGTGGTGCCGGTGCTGTTCACCTCGGCGACCAACGAGGTCGGCATCGACGACCTCGTCCACATCCTCAACGAGGAGGGCCCGAGCCCGCTGCTCGGCCGCCCCAAGCGCCTCAAGCGCGGCGACGAGACGATCGAGGTCGTCTGCGACGCGAACGCGCCGCTCATCGCCCACGTCTGGAAGATCGCCAACGACCCGTACGCCGGCAAGCTGGCGATGGTCCGCATCCTCCAGGGCACGCTCGACGGCAACACGCCGTTCGTCGCCGCGTCGGACCGCAAGCCGCGCAAGGCCGGCCAGATCCTCAAGATCGAGGGCCGCGAGCACCCGGAGGTCGAGGGCGGCGTCGCCTACGCCGGCGACCTCATCGGCCTCGCCCGCATCGAGGAGCTGCACGTCGACCAGCTCCTGCACGCGCCCGGCGTCGCCGAAGACCTCGCCGCCATCACGCCGCGCTACCCGGCGCCGGTGCTGACGATGGCGCTCGAGACCAGCAACAAGAACGACGACGCCAAGCTCGGCAGCGCGCTCCAGCGGCTGTGCGAGGAGGATCCGTCGCTGCACGCCGGCCAGGACCGCCAGATCCGCGACTACGTGATCAGCGGCCAGGGCGAGCTGCACCTCAAGGTCGCGCTCGAGAAGCTGAAGAACCGCTTCGGCGTCAGCGTGTCGACGCGCGCGCCGCGCATCTCGTACCGCGAGACGATCACCGCGCCGGCCGAGGGCCACTACCGGCTGAAGAAGCAGACCGGCGGCGCCGGCCAGTTCGCCGAGGTCTTCCTGCGCGTCGAGCCGCGCGGCCGCGGCGAGGGCTTCGAGTGCGTGAACGACGTCTTCGGCGGCGCGATCCCGCACCAGTTCATCGGCTCGGTCGAGCGCGGCATCGCCGACGCGCTCGAGGTCGGCGCGCTGTCGGGCTCGCCGGTGCAGGACGTGCGGGTCGTCATCACCGACGGCAAGGCGCACTCCGTCGACAGCAAGGACATCGCGTTCCGCACCGCCGGCAAGCTGGCCGCGCGCGACGCCTTCTCGCGGGCGCGCCCGGTCTTGCTCGAGCCGATCGTCAACCTGGAGATCACCGTGCCGGAGACCTACACGGGGACGGTGACGGGCGACCTGAAGAACATGCGCGGCCGCGTGCTCGGCTTCGACACCCTGCCGGGCGGCGTCACGCTCATCCACGCGCAGGCGCCGCTGGCCGAGGTCGGCAACTACGTCGGCCAGCTCCGCGGCGCCACCGCCGGCCAGGGCAGCTTCGCGATGGAGCTCTCGCACTACGACGTCGCCCCGCAGACCGTCCAGGCCAAGGTCACCGCCGCCTACAAGCCCCACCCCGTCGAGGAATAGCCCCACGCCCTCTACACCGCGTTGCCGGTGCGCACGGCCCCGTCACGTCGCGCGCCGCACGTTCAGCGCAGCGCACCGTCGCGGGCCACCCGCCGAGATCGCATCCAGCCCGGAAGGGGCCCGCCACCAGTCGCGCGATGTCGATGTCATCGCCGGCGGCAGGCACGTTCGCGCGCCGTGCCGCGAAGACGAGGCCGTGGCAGTTGTACCGTCCCGTCGGTGCGTGCAGCGGCCTGGCCGCGGCCAGCGCGAAGCGGACCTTGTCCGAGCGACGCGCGAGGGCGATCGCCTCGGGCGATGGATCGCGCGCGACCGAGTTCGAGATCGGCTTGCCATCGCGGGAGGCGAGGGACACGGCGGAGCGAGGAGGTGCGGCGAAGAGCGAGGACACGACCTCATCAGGATAGCGCATGCCCTCGTGACAGGTTGAAGCGTGGATCCAGCGAGGGGTCTCGCGGACGGCCGGGCCAGGCTCTCATCATCCCAGCCCGACCTGCGCCGGGTCAGTCGAGGGCGCCGAAGAGACGTCGCGCACCGAGACGGTTGGCCGCTCGATCGAGCGGGTGAGAATCGAGTAGGCGGCGAGCGTCAGAGGAGGATCTCGGCGGGCACGCGCATGGGCGCGAGCACCAGCAAGCCCGCGCGCCCGACGCAAGCACGCGATCGCGCTGGCGGCACCGTGAACAGCGCTTGACGACCGTCACGACCGCGCCACGGCCCCTTCGCTCGAGTCACCGGCGCCCACAACCCGCACCGTCGAGGAATAGCCCACGCGGCGCCGCGCGCCACGGCCCACGACGACCGCCATCGAGGACCGCGAGGGTCGGCAGATGATCAGAGGACGACCTCACGCTCCTCGGCACCCGGCCCTCCGCGCCGGATGACGACACGGGCACCGCGACACAGCGGATATGCGCGGAGCGTGCGATGGACGACGGCGAACAACCTCTCCGCGTCAGGGCCGTACATGTAGATCGTGGCGCCGTCGGGACCGACGTCGTTTCCGTCCAGCTCGCCGACGCCATGGCGGTCGAGCACGCACTCGAGTCGCTCCTCGATGGTCGCCAGATCGTACTT
>DASZXE010000540.1:0-18795 GCA_035546475.1 Kofleriaceae bacterium | reverse complement strand
AGCGTCGACGACTGCGAGCCGGCGTTGCCGCCGCTCGAGATGATGAGGGGGATGAAGAGGCTCAGGACCGCGGCCCGCTCGATGTCCTTCTGGAAGAAGCCCATCGCGGTCGCGGTCAGCATCTCGCCGACCAGCAGGATGACCAGCCAGCGGCCGCGCTTCGCGATCATCTCGCGGCGGCGCGACTGCAGGTAGGGCAGGTCGAGGACCTCCATGCCGCCGAACTTCTGGGCGTCCTCGGTCGCCTCTTCCTGGACGACGTCGACGATGTCGTCGACGGTGACGATGCCCTTCATGACCCGGTTGGCGTCGACGATCGGGACGACGGTCAGGTCGTGCTCGGCGAACAGCCGCGACAGGGCCTCCTGGTCGAGCTCCTCGTCGGCGCAGACCACCTCGGTCTCCATGATCTCGGAGACCACGCGCTTGGGCGGCGCGCGGAAGAGGTCGCGGAAGGAGACGACGCCCAGGAGCTTCTGCTCGTGGTCGAGGACGTAGGCGTAGTAGATGGTCTCGAGCCGGCTGCGGGCCTGGCGGCGCAGGTAGCTGATCGCCTCGTCGGCGGTCATCTGCGGGCGCAGCCGGGCGTAGCGCGGGTTCATCAGGCCGCCGGCCTCGTCCTCCTCGTAGGCGAGCAGCGCCTCGACCTCCTTGCGGGTCGGGCCGTCGAGGAGGCCGAGCAGGCGGGCCCGCTGGTCCTCGGGCGCCTCCTGGACCACGTCGGCGACGTCGTCGGGCTCGAGCAGGCGCAGCCAGCCGCGCTGGTCGCCGGGCCGCACCGCGAGGACGATCTGGACCTGGTCGGCGGCCGGCAGCGTCATGAAGAAGTCCTCGGCGTCCTCCCGGGGGAGCAGGCGGAAGCCGTCGAGGCGCTCGGCGATGTCGAGGACGTCCCAGGCGTCGCGCAGGTCGTCGACCGACAGGCCGTCGCCTTCGGCGGTGGCCGGGGTCGGGAGCTGGACGGTGACCGCCTCGGCGTCGGCGTCCGGCTCCTCGGCGCGCTGCTCGGCGATGCCGCGGATCTCGGCGGCGGCGGCGCGGGCCTCGGCGGGGTCGAGCGGGGTCAGCTCGAGCGGGATGCCGGGCAGCGGGGTCGCGTCGCGAGGCAGCGGGCCGCCGGTCAGCTCGGGCCGCGGGGTGTTCGGCTCGTCGGCGTGGCGGTCGTCGGCGCCGCCGCCGGGCTCGTCGGGCTGGGAGGCACCGCCGCGGGTGTCGGCGCCGGCGTCGCCGCGGGCGTCGGCGTGCCGGCCGTTCGCGTCGCCGTTCGCGTCGCCGTTCGCCTCGCCGTTCGTCTCGTCGTTCGTCTCCTCGGGCGCGGCCCCGGCCACCGGCTCGTCCGCCTGCGCGGGTTCGTCTTCGGTGGCCATCGTCTTCACGCTGCCGAATGCCGCGCCGGAAGGAAAGCGGGCGAGCGCGGAATTTCGACGCAGAGCCGTGCAGGCAAACTGCCGTGACGCTCGCGGCTAGCGGGTGACGGTCACCTGCACCGGCTCCTTGCAGCAGGTCCGGGTGCCGTCGACGGCGCGGACCAGGTCGCCCCAGGCGACGTCGTCGGTCGGGTGGACTCGCACGTGGGTCAGGCCGTACTCCTTGACCGCCTTCTCGACCGCCTCGCGCACGAAGGCGGCGCTGATGTGACGGTGGTCGCTGCTCTCGACGCAGTACTCGTCGGGCGCGTCGGGCGGCCACAGGCAGAACTTGCCCTGCGCGCTGGCCGAGACCTGCAACTCGGGGTCGTGGCCGCGCGGATCGTCGAGGACGAAGCCGTGCAGCGCGTCGCGCTGGCCGACCAGCAGGATCGGCTGGCTGCCGGTCGCCGCGGCGCCGTCGAGGAGCGGGCGCACCTGCGCCCACGGGGTGTGCAGGTCGATGGCGAGCCGGACCGGGCCGGCGGGCAGCGCGGCAGGCGCCTGGCCGGGGAGCACGACCACCACCGGCGCCTTCGCCGCCGGCACGACGCCGAGGGCCTGGGGCAGGGTGGCGCCGCCGACCTTGGCCTCCAGGTGCGAGTCGCAGGAGGCCAGCACCAGGAGCGAGAGCGAGAGCGCGAGGGCCCGCATCGCCCGAGCATGCCCGCTGACCGAGCGTCGCGCCACGCCATCGACGGGCGCAGGCGCAGGCGCGGCGAGAAGCCCGTCGCCAACCTGATATCGTGGCCGCGTCGATGCCCACGCGCCGGGTCCTCTGCGGGCTCTCCCTGGTCTGCGCCGCCAACCTCCTGCTCGAGGTGACGCTGACCCGGATGTTCTCGGCGCTGATGTTCTACCACTTCACCTTCTTCGCCATCGCGCTGGCGCTGCTCGGCATCGGCGCCAGCGGCGTCTACGTCTACGTGCGCGCCGACCGCTTCCCGGTCGAGACGGTCGGCGCCGACCTCGCGCGCAACGCCCGGCGGTTCGCGGCCGCGACCGTCGCCGCCCTGGTCTACGTGCTGGCCAACCCGGTCGTCGTCTACGTCGAGTTCGGCGAGTCGCCGAAGCTGACCAACACCACGCTCCTGCAGCTCCTGCTGCTGTGCGGCTTCAGCGCGCTGCCGTTCTTCTTCGCCGGCATGGTGGTCTCGCTGGCGATCACCCACTTCCGCGCCGCGATCGACCGCGTCTACTTCTTCGACCTCGCCGGCGCGGCGGCGGCGGCGCTCGGGGTCGGGCTCGCGCTCGGCACCTTCGGCGGCCCGGGGCTGTGCGTGGTCGTCGCGGTGATGGCGTGCCTGGCCGCGTGGCTGTTCGAGCCCGGGCGGCGCGCGCTCGGCGTCGTCGCCGGCGCGGTGGCGCTCCTGCACGTCACGATGCACACCGGCCTGTTCGATCCGCCGTCGACGAAGACGGTGAAGGCCGACCGGGTCGTCTTCGACGGCTGGAACACCTTCTCGCACGTCACGCTCGAGCAGGTCGCGCCCGACAGCTACGACATCCGCATCGACGCCGCCGCGCGCACCCACGTGACGCCGCGCGCGGAGGCGACCTCGATCGCGTGGCAGGCCGACCTCACCGCGCTCGCGTACCAGTTCCACCCCGACGGCGCGAACCAGGTGCTCATCATCGGGCCGGGTGGCGGCGTCGACGTCGCCCACGCGCTCGCGGCGAACGCGAAGCACGTCACCGGCGTCGACATCAACCCGCTCATCGCGCGCACGATCATGCAGGGCCGGTTCAAGAAGCTGTCGGGCGGCCTCTACGACGACCCGCGGGTGCGCATCGAGATCGACGAGGGGCGCAGCTTCATCCGGCGGTCGCGGCAGCGCTACGACGTCATCCAGGCGACGCTGGTCGACACCTGGGCGGCGACGGCGAGCGGCGCGTTCGCGCTGACCGAGAACACGCTCTACACCGTCGAGGCGTTCACCGACTACTACGACCACCTCGCCGCCGACGGCATCCTGACGATGTCGCGGTGGTGGTCGTTCGCGTCGAACCCGGAGACGGTGCGGCTGGTGGTGCTGGCGGCGGCGGCGCTCGAGGCGCGCGGCGTGCTGCCGGCCGACACCCGCGCCCACCTCCTGCTCGCGCGCAAGGGCAACCTGGCGACGCTGCTCGTCAAGCCGAGCGGCTTCACGCCGGACGAGACCGCGCGCCTCGAGGCGGCGTGCAGCCAGTTCGGCTTCGACGTGCTGCTCGCGCCCGACGTCACGCGCGACGCGACCCTGGCGGCGATGCTGGCCGCCGGCGCGTGGAGCCCGACCGTGCGCGCGTATCCGGAGAACGTGCTGCCGCCGACCGACGACAAGCCGTTCTTCTTCTACTTCGTCAAGCCGGGCGAGCTGTTCTCGTGGGACCAGCTCTCGTCGAAGAAGCTGGCGAACCCGGCGGTGTGGCTGCTGTCGGCGCTCGGCTCGATGCTGGTCGCGCTGACGGTGGTCTTCGTCTTCCTGCCGCTGGTGGTGCGGCGGTTCGGCGACCTGCGCGGCGGCGGGCGCGCCGACCTCGGCCGCCGGCTGGTCGGGCTGGCCTACTTCGCGGCGATCGGCTTCGCGTTCATGGTCGTCGAGATCGCGCTCATCCAGCGGCTGTCGCTCTTCCTCGGCCACCCGTCGTACTCGCTCATCGTCGTGCTGTTCGCGATCCTGCTCGGGACCGCGCTCGGCGCGAGGGCGAGCCGGTGGCTGCGGCCGTGGGCCGGGCGGGCCGCGCTCGCCGGCGGGCTGGTGATCGCGGTCTTCGCGCTGGTGGCCGGCGGTCAGCTCGCGCCGATGCTGCGCGGGCTGATGACGGCGGCGCTGCCGGCGCGGATGGCGATCGCGGCGGCGATCGTGCTCGCGTTCGGCCTGGTGATGGGCGTGATGCTGCCGCTCGGCGTGACGCTGCTGGCGCGGCGCGACGCGGTGATCGTGCCGTGGGCGTGGGGCATCAACGGCGGTACCTCGGTGATCGGCACCGTCGGCGCGACGGTCATCGCCATCACCGACGGCTTCACCGCGACGTTCCAGGTCGGCGCGCTGCTGTACGCGATCGCCGGCGCCGTCGGCTGGTGGCTCGGGCGGGCGGCCGCGCGCGGCGCGGGCGCGGCTCAGCTCGCCGAGCGGGACGCCGACGACGGCGAGGCGGCGGCCAGCACCTCGCGGACGGTGCGGAGCAGCGCCGACGACTCGAACGGCTTGGGCAGGAACGTCTCCCCGGGGCCGAAGACGATGTCGGCGGGCGGCGCGTAGCCGCTGACGAACAGGATCGGCAGGCCCGGGCTCGAGAGGCGCGCGCGGCGGGCGAGCTCGCGCCCGCTCATCATCGGCATCACCAGGTCGGTGACGAGCAGGTGGATCGCGCCGGGCGCCGCCTCCAGCCGGCGGAGGGCGTCGTAGCCGTCGGCGGCGTCGACGACGTCGTGGCCGCCGTCGACCAGCGCGGCGTGGATGCCGGCGCGCACCGCCTCGTCGTCCTCGACGAGCAGCACGCACTCGGCGCCGCCGCCGAAGGTCTCCCCCGGCTCGGCCGCCGCCTCCGCCGCCGCCGGCCGCGGCGCCACCTCCGGGAAGTAGACGGCGAACCGCGCGCCCTTGCCGAGCTCGCTGCGCACGGTGATGCAGCCGCCGCTCTGGGTCACGATGCCGTAGACCGTCGACAGCCCGAGGCCGGTGCCGCGTCCCGCGCCCTTGGTCGTGAAGAACGGCTCGAACAGGTGCGCCTGCGTGTAGGCGTCCATGCCGGTGCCGGTGTCGGTCACCGTCATGACGACGTAGCGCCCGGGCGGCACGCTCGCCTCGGCGCCGGCGGCGATCTCCGCCGACGACAGCACGACGTCGAGCCGCCCGGTGTCGGTGATCGCGTCGCGCGCGTTGACGACCAGGTTCAGCACCACCTGCTCGAGCTGGCTGGGATCGGCGCGGATCCAGCCGCCGTCGGGCAGCGGCTCGACGGTGAGGGTGATCTGCTCGCCGAGCATGCGGCGCAGCATCGGCTCCATGCTGACCAGGATCTCGGAGAGATCGACGTCGCGCGGCCGCAGCACCTGCCGGCTGGAGAAGGCGAGGAGCTGGCGGGTCAAGGTCGCCGCGCGGCGCGACGCGTCGATGATCGCCTCGACCGCCGCCTTGCGGGTCTCGACCAGCTCGGGGCGCGCGCGCACCAGCGACGCCTGCGTCATCACCACCGTCAAGAGGTTGTTGAAGTCGTGGGCGACGCCGCCGGCGAGCCGGCCGACCGCCTCCAGCTTCTGCGCGCGGCGCAGGCTCTCCTCGCTGGCGCGCAGCTTCTCCTCGGCGCGCTGGCGCTCGTGCATCTGCCGCTCGAGCTCGGCGGTGCGCTCGACGACGCGGCGCTCGAGCTCGTCGTGCGCGCGGGCCAGCGCCTCCCGCACCAGCTTGCGCTCGGTGACGTCCTCGGAGATGCCGAGCAGGTAGCGGGCGCGGCCGCGGGCGTCGAGGATCGGGATCTTCTTCGTGTGCAGCCAGCGGGTGCCGTGCGGGGTGTCGATCGGCTCCTCGGGGATGTCGACCTCGACGCCGGACGCCAGCGTCTCGCGATCCTTGGCCTGGAAGAACTCGGCCTGCTCCGGCGTGAAGAAGTCGAAGTCGTTGCGGCCGAGCAGCTCGTCGCGCGCCTTGCCGAGCAGCAGCTCGCCGGCGCGGTTGATCCGCTCGAAGCGCAGCTCGGCCGCGTCCTTCACGAAGATCATGTTCGGGATGTTCTCGACGATCGAGTCGAGGAAGCTCTCGCTCGCGACCGGCGGCCGCAGCGCGGCGATCACGCCGCCGGCCGCCAGCCGGCGGACCGAGATGCTCAGATCGTGGCCGACCAGCACCGCCGACAGCCAGGCGGACGGATCCTCGCCGGCGGCCGGCCCCGCCGACAGCCCGTCGGCGCCGGCGCCGAGCAGCCCGCGCGCCGCCGCGTTGACGAGCACGGCGCGGCCGTCGGCGTCGACGACGATCAGGCCGACGGCCGCCGTCTCGAGCACCTCCCGCAGGAGCTCCGGCATGGCGTCAGGATATCCCAGGTGGGCCGCCCGTGCGGCCGGTGATCACTGGGGAACCACGTGCGCGGCCAGCAGGATCGACAGGATCGTCGCGGCCAGCGCCTCGCCCGCGATCATGCCGGACGCCATCGGCACCGCGAGCTGGTCGCAGCTCCGCCGGTCGAGCCGCAGCCACAGGCTGTAGAGGAGGCCGCCGAGCACCATCGTGAAGACGATGTTGCCGGGCACCATCATGCCGATGCCGAGGCCGGTCGCCGACGGCATGAACTTCTTCCAGTTGATCTCGCCGAGCGCGATCAGGATGCCGAGGACGATGCCGACCACCATCGCGAGCAGCGCGTAGCGCGGCAGCGAGTCGAAGCCCTCGGCCATGACGCGGGCGAAGTTGGCGATGCGCACCGAGATCGGCGACGACAGGCCGTGGTCGCCGCCGATGCCGTAGCTCTTCTTCAGCGTCGTGTACATGATGGCGACCGCGGCGGCGCCGATCGGCGCGGCGATGAGCTGCGCGTAGGTCAGGTGGCGCGGCGTCGAGCCGATGATGTGGCCGCACTTGTAGTCCTGGATGATCGCCTCCGACTGCACGGCGATCGTGCCGGTGGTGCCGCTCGACGCCAGGTTGGCGGTGAGACCGGCCTTGCCCGGCATCAGCGCGCCGAAGATCGCCTGCATCATGTTGGTGAGCTGGCTGATCGGGCCCCAGTTGGTCTCGCCGAGCACGCGCAGGCCGACGAGCATGAGCGGCACCGACAGCACGACGGCGATCACGGTGAACCAGGCGGCGACCTCGAACACCGACCACTCGATGATGACCAGCATGATGGTGGCGAGGCCGACGCCGATGCCGACCCACGCCAGCGGGAACTCGCTCGGGTCGATCGCCTTGCTCGACATCGTCGAGAAGGTGCGGGCCAGCGTGCGCCACTTGAGGGCGAGCGCGGTGAGGCCGGCGGAGATGAGCATGCCGGTGCCGGGCCACATCGACCACTTGAGCAGCTCGCCGCGGCTCGCGCTGGCGATGATGTGGTGGGGGACGAGCAGCTTGGGCAGGATGATCCAGGCGAGGATGCCGCCGGCCGCCATGCTGAAGTTGACGCGGTTGCCGACGATCATGCCGGAGCCGATGCCGAGCAGGCTGACGGCGAAGCCGGCGCCGGCGGTGGCGGCGGTGAGGCCGAACATGGTCTTCAGCGCGACGTCGGTGATGACGTAGGGCGGCTCGGTCCACTGGAAGCCCTTGTCGAGGCCGGCGAAGGTGAGCTGGCCGTCGAGGTGGAAGAAGTTCGCGGCCTGCGGCTGGGTGAGGAGCCAGACGATCGCCGACACGATGGTGGCGGCGAACAGCGCGATGGCGGCGGAGCGGGCCTCGTTGCCGCGGCTGTCGAGGACGACGACGGTCTCGGCGGTGGCGACGCCGTCGGCGAAGGTGAGGTCGGGGTCCTCGACGTAGTGCTTGCGCAGCGGGACCGCGAGCAGGATGCCGAGCACGCTGGCGGCGAACAGCCAGAGGAACGACTGCCACCAGGTCGGAGGCGTGAGGCCGAGGAAGTCGAACGAGGCCAGGATCACGCACATGAAGGCGGTCTGCGCCGCCGACGTGCCCGCGGTCTGGGCGATGTTGTTCTCCCACCGGTTCGACCGGCTGCCGAGCGCGAAGCCGGCGATGCCGAGGAAGAGGTAGCCGAAGAAGGCGGCGACCACCGACACGTTCGGTCCGAAGCCGAGCTTGAGGACGATGTACGGGTACGACGTGCCCATGACGGCGGCGACGAGGATCGCGACCACGACGGCGCGGACCGAGAACTCGCGGGTGCCCGGCGGCTTGGGCACCACGCCGGGCAGGTGATCGTCGGAGGGGATCTCGGACATGCGGCCGAACGTATCAGCCTCGCCGCGCCGTCGCCGGGTCCGACCACCGGGACCTGCGGTGATCTTTGCGGTCCGGCCGCGCGTTGGTGCTTGCCTGCGGGGGCGGTCGGCGGGATACACGGCGCCGTGCTGACTACCGGGGTCGTGTCACGGGTGTACCTGCGATCGTCTCTCGTCGCCGCCGGTGCGCTGGCGGCGCTCGCGCTGGCCGGGTGCGGCGGCGGCGGGCCGGGCGGCGGAGGCGACGACGTCGCCGCCGATCCGGACGCGGCGCAGGTCGATGTCGACGCGCCGGCGATCGACGTCGACGCCGGGCAGCCGATCGACGCCGCGCCGCCGATCGACGCGCCGGCCGAGAGCTGGGCGACGTACCACATCGCGGTCGGCGCCCACTCGGCGACGATCACCGGCGGCAGCGACGGCAACCCGGTCAACCTCGTCACCTCGGTGGCGGGCCGCGACTTCCGCTTCGCCTTCAACAGCTCGGCCGTCTACACGATCACGAACCCGGTCGAGCCGCAGGACCAGCTCGACTGGAACAAGCTGCCCGGGCTGTCCGACTGCGGCACCGTCGACCTGTCGGTCAACGGCCTCATGTTCGGCTGGCGCTGGCGCCTCGACACCAACCCCAAGGTGCTCGAGGTGACCGCCTACGCGAACAACAACAGCTCGCACCTGTGGCTCGCGCAGCCGCTCTTCACGCTGTCCGAGGCCGAGCTGGCCGCCGACGCGCCGCTGCGCTACCGCGAGTGGATCGACGGCAACATGTACCGCTTCACGGTGCAGGGCACGATCGACGGCCGCACGATCGACGTCAGCGGCGCCCACCCGCGGGCCTGCGCGGCGACGTCGGCGACCGGCCTCAAGTGGGCCGGGCAGTTCTACTTCGGCGGGACGTCGACGGCGCCGAGCGTGATCACGGCGCGCATCCACGAGATCCCGTTCGCGCCCTGACGGCGGCGTCAGGGGCGCTGGCGCACGGCGAGCGCCGCTGACACACGGCCCGGCCCGCCGCCGCGGCGCGCGCGGCGTCGATGTCGACCCGCGACGTGGACGCTAGACTCGTCCATGAAGCCCCGCGCCTTCGCCAAGCAGTTCTGGAAGGAGTTCCAGGCCGACCGGATCGACGACGTCGCGGCGATGATGACGTACTACGCCGTCTTCGCCCTGTTCCCGATGCTGGTGTTCGTCGTCACGCTGACGCTGCTCGTCGCGCCGACCGACTGGATCGACAGCGCCGTGCAGATGGCCGGTGCCGCGATGCCGCCGGCGGTGGCGCAGCTCCTCGCCGACCAGGTCGCGCGGATGGAGAGCGCGGCCGGCGCCGGCTTCGCGGTCGGCAGCGCCGTGCTCGCGCTGTGGGGCGCCTCGCGCGGCGCGGCGTCGCTGATGACGGCGCTCAACGACCTGTTCGAGAAGCGCGAGAGCCGCGGCTGGGTCAAGCGCCAGCTCGTGGCGCTCGGCACGACGCTGGTCGTCGCGACGCTGCTGGTGATCGCGATGGCGCTGCTCGCCGTCGGGCCGAGCGCGGGTCACGCGTTCGCCGATCGGTTCGGCCTCGGCGGCGCGTTCGACGTCGGCTGGGCGGTCGCCCGCTGGCTCCTGGCGGCGTTCCTCGTCATGTTCGTGTGGGCGCTGCTCTACAAGTGGCTGCCCGACACCGACGCGCCGCTCCGCATCTTCACGCCGGGCGCGATCACCGGCGTGCTGCTCTGGTTCGGCGTCACCCAGGCGTTCGGCGTCTACCTCGGCCACTTCGGCGACTACGAGAAGACGTACGGCGCGGTCGCGTCGGTCATCGTCTTCCTGACCTGGCTGTGGCTGTCGAACCTCGCGCTGCTGATCGGCGCCGAGATCAACGATGCCCTCGCCGAGCTGCGCAAGGACAAGAGCGCGGCGGCCGCGAAGCTCGCCGAGCGCGAGAAGTCGCCGACCGAGAAGACGGTGCCCAGCACCTGAAGGCCCGCGGAGCGGCGGCTCCTCCGCGCGGCGTCCGCGAGGTCCTCGGCGCGCTCCTCCGCGAGGTCCTCCGCGGGCCGCGGGGGCGGCATCGCGGTTGCAGCCGCGTGCGTGCATGCTCCGCAGGAGAACCGCGCTGGTGCTGATGGTGGCGGCCGGGTGTACGGCAGGTGACGGCGGGAGCGCGAACGACGCTCGTGACGGAGGCCCGTTCGACGACAGCAGCGTCGAGCCGATCGACGGCGGCGTCGGCGACGGCAGCGCGCCCGGCGACCCCGGCCCGCGGCTCCTGGGCATCGGCGTGCCGGCCAACCCCGAGGGCCAGGTCGAGCTGTCGGTGCGCGTGCGTGACGACACCTCGGCCACGGTCGACCTCGCGCTCGAGCTGTCGTGCGACGGCGGCGCGAGCTGGCGGCCGGCGACGGTGGTGAGCTCGCTGACGGGCCTGCCCGCCGGTCCCGACGGCGTGACCAGCCTCGTCGAGTGGAGCTCGGTCGACGACACGCCGGTCCACGCGGCGGTCACCTGCGCCCTGCGCGCGACCGCGACCGACGCCGACGGCCTCGCGAGCCGGCCGCTGGTCGTCCCGCTGCCGCCGATCGACAACCTGCGCGCCGCCGCGCGCCGCGTCGATCACTACATGAGCCACTACGGGAGCTGGTCGGACGCGCTCGTCGCCACCGCGCGGCGCTACCAGCTCGTGATCCTCGACCCGCTGCACGCGGACCTGACGCGCGAGCGGGTGGCCGCGATCCAGCAGGGGGCCGACCCCGCCGATCCATCCGACGACGTGATCGTCCTCTGCTACGTCTCGGTCGGCGAGGACATCCGCACCGCGACGCTGTCCGACGACGAGCTGCGCACCGATCCGCACCTCGCGGGCGACGGCACCGGGCCGCGGGTCGATCCGCGCGGGCCGTTCGCGTCCGGCATGTCGCTGGCCGGCATCGATCCGCTCGGCCGGCCGTCGCCGGGCGGCAGCGGCTACGCCTCGTACTACCTCGACGACAACGACATCCTGCGCACCGGCCACGGCGACGGCCGGCCCGATCGCAACGGCAACTTCGGCGGCGCGTTCGTCAACGCCGGCGATCCGGCATGGTACGACACGCTGCGGGCGATGACCCTCGACGGCCCCGACGGCGTCGCCGGCATCGACGAGATCCTCACCGATCACGTCGGCCGCGGCCTCGCCTGCGACGGGCTCTTCCTCGACACCTACGACACCGCCGCGCCGAACTCGTACACCGACCTCGGCAGCTCGAACCTGTCGCAGTTCGAGTGGACCGCGCCCGGCTTCCGCCGCTTCACCGAGCGGCTGCGCGGCGACTACCCGCACAAGGTGCTGCTGCAGAACCGCGGCCTCTTCTTCTTCGATCCGCGCCACCCGCAGTTCGCGTTCGGCACCGGCGACCTGATCGACCTGTCGCTGTTCGAGAGCTTCCGCCTCGACTCCAGCCGCGGCCACGACTTCTACCCGACCTACTACGGCGACAACCGGTTCAACGTGGCGCCCAAGCTGATGGCGGAGGCCGGGCGCGACGGCTTCCGCGTGCTGTCGCTCGGCTACGCCGAGGGGCCGCCCGGCGTGATGAGCGAGCAGACGCTGGTCGGCGGCTCGACGGTCGGCCTGGCCTCGTTGCTCGAGGACATCCGCGTCGCCCAGCTCACCGGCTTCCGCCACTACCTGACGAGCTCGTCGGTGACGCTGCTCAACACGTTCGTCCTCGACCACGGCAGCCTCGACGACGTCGATCCGCCGGCGTGGACCAGCACCTACAACGACCACGATCACCACGGCGGCACGCCGGCGGGGGAGCCGACGCCGCGCATCGGCGTGCAGGAGGTCGTCGCGGGGCCGGGCCTCCTGACGGTCCGCTGGGACGTCGCGCTCGACCTGCACCGGGTGGGCTACGCGGCGTACGTGCAGGACCACCCGTTCGACTTCGCCGCGGATCCGACGCTGAGCACCGCGCGGCGCGTCGTGCTCCGCCCGCGGATGGGGCCCGGCTACGTCGACGGCGTGGGCCCGGATCGTTACCCGAACGAGGACGACCTCGGCGGGCTGACGCCGGGCACGACCTACTACGTCGTCATCCGCGCCTTCGAGGAGCGGCTGCCCGCCGAGCGCGCGCTCGCGCTCGAGGACGACAACCAGCAGGTGCTGTCGGGCGTGCCGACCGCGCCCTGAGCAGCGCGGGCGCGGGCGCGGCGCGGCGGTGGCGCGAACGCGGGCGTCGCGGTCGATCCGCGGTCGGTCGCGACGTCGAGGTCGCGGTCGCTGCCAGCGGCGGCCAGCGGCGCCGGTCGGCCACCCGGCGCGACGCGCGTCACATCGGCCTGCGGCCGGCTCTACCGGGGGCATGTGCTGCTTCAGCCGACCGATCCCGTACGTCGCCGGTACGCGGATCTTCGCGCGGATGGTGACGGGCGGGCGACAGCGGCTGGCGTACGCCATGAGCTTCGCGGCGGCCGAGGAGCTGGCGATGGTGCTGCCGCTGCCGGTCGTCGTCGGCGCCGGCGAGGCCGACGTCCGCTTCGTCGATCTGTCCGGTTACCGGACGTTCTTCGCCGACCTCGAGGCCGGCTTCCCGCTCGTCATGCTGCCGGCGGCGAAGGGCGGGCTGCCGCTGCGCGGCGGCTTCCCCGCCCAACCGCGCCTGCAGGTGTACGAGGTCGGCGACTTCGAGGCGTCGTTCGTGCCGACGCCGGCCGACTTCGCGCGGCTCGATCCGCGCTTCCGCCTGCCCGAGCAGGTGCTCACCGACCTGACCTCGTACCGCGACTGGGGCTTCGCGGTCGTGCAGCTCCGGCGGTCGATGCGCGGGCTGTGGGGCTGGCTCAAGCGCAAGAAGCAGACGATGCAGCCGCTCGCCCTCGAGTTCCCGACCCGCGACGCCGAGCGGCTGTTCTTCCCGACCTTGCACGTGCACGACGGCGAGGTCCACGCGCAGGCCGCCTTCGATCACACGCTCTACTGGCAGCTCCCGGCGGGCGCGCCGCCGCCGCGGTCGACGACCGGCCCGCTGCTCGCGCTCGGCACGCCGGTGGACACCTCGCCGCCGGCCGGCGGCTTCATCGACCTCGCCCGCGCGCGCGACCTCGTCGACGGCGACGCGCCCTGCCACCGCCGCGTCCTCCACGGCCTGCTGCCCAACCAGGACACCTGGATCGAGCTGGCCCCGCGCCGCGGCGCCGCAGCCGCCTGATCGCGCTAGCCTGGAGGCATGAGGCGCCTGCTCGAGGACCGCGAGGTCGAGCGCGACGGCGTCACGGTGCGGGTGACCATCACGCGCGAGCTCACGCGGGTGGATCGCAATGGCACGCTGATCGACCACGCCGAGGTGCGTGCGCGCGAACGCTGGGGGCCGCTCGAGCTGGAGGCCGAGGCCGGCTCCTACTTCTTCGCGCTCGGCCGCCAGGACGCGCTGGTCGGCCACGCCGGCTTCGACGATCGCTACATCGTCAAGGCGAGCGACGAGGACGCGCTGCGCTACTGGTTCGGTCCGACCGAGGCCGACGCGGTGCTGATGACCTACGACGCCAACGCGCTGCACCCGTACGCGCTCACCGTCGACGGCGAGGGCATCCGCCTGGTCGGCCGCTGGCCGCACGGCGAGTGGAACGAGACCAGCGCGTTCGCGGTCAACCTCGCCGCGGGCGCGCTGATCTTGCCGGTGCTGGTGACCCGCCTCGACGAGGCGATCGCGGCGGTCGCCACCCTGGCCGGCCGCGGCCGGCGACTGGCGGGTGCGTGGCGCGAGCGGCTGCGCGCGCTCGGCCCCGTCGAGGGAAGCGACGCCTGGGCGACCGACGAGGCTCACGGCTTCACCGTCGAGCGCGGGCGCACGCGCATCCGGGTCGACTTCCCGTGGCAGCTCTCGCCGCTGCGCCGCCGCGGCCTGCGCACGCGCCTGGCGATCGCCTGGCCCGACGCCGGCGCCGCCGCGATCTGGCCGCGCGCGTGGACCTGGCGCGCGTACCCGCGCATCGATCACGGCCAGGACCTGAAGCTGCCCGCGCCGTGGCACGGCAAGGGCCACGCGACCGAGGTGCTCGCCGCGCTGCCGGACCTGCCGGCGGCGCTCGCGGCGGCGGGCATCGAGTGGCTCACCGTCGGCGGCGGCCGGCTCGCGGTCGGCTGGGAGCGGATCGTCGACGAGCGCGACCGCCTCGCCGCCGCCGCGGCCCAGCTCGAGCGCTGGTCCGAGCAGGTCGCCGCCACCCGCGGCCCCTACCGCTGACCGCGCGGACCGCCCGGCCGCGCCGGCGTCAGTGCGGGATCGAGGAGGCGTGCGCGGTCGCGTCGAGCTGCGCGCGCGCGGCGGCGACCGCGTCGGCGACCATCCGATCCTGCTCGCCGGTGTCGCGCCAGCGCTCCTGGATCGCCGGCGCCAGGGTGTCGATCGGATCGTAGTAGAGGAAGAAGCCCGGCTTCACCGACGGCGCCGCGTAGACCGAGATGCCGGTGTCGCGGTCGTAGTGCTCGAAGCTGTGCACCACCCGCTTGCCGCCGCCGCCCGGCGCGTCGCAGACGAACGTCGGCGTGTGGAAGCCGGCCGTCGAGCCGCGCACGTGCTTCTCGAGGTCGATCGCGGTCTGCACGGTCGTGCGCAGGTCCTCGACGCCCTTCACCAGGTCGTGCACGTAGACGTAGTACGGGTGGACGTTGCAGTAGCCGAGCCGCTTCACCAGGAGCTGCATCGACTCGATCGTGTCGTTGACGCCCCGCTGCAGCACCGACTGGTTGCGCACGATGACGCCGCGCTCGAACAGCCGGTCGAGGCCGCGCCGCGTGATCGCGGTGATCTCGCGCGGGTGGTTGAAGTGGGTGTGCAGCACCACCTCCTTGTGCAGCTTGCGGCCCTTGTCGACGATCGCCGTCAGCGCGTCGACCCACTCGTCGTCGGTGAGGAGCTTCATCGGCATCACCGCCGGCCCCTTGGTCGCGAACCGGATGCGGCGCACGTTGTCGGTGGCGAGCAGCGCCTCGCCGATGAGCGTGATCTGCCGCGCCTTGAGCTGGTAGCTGTCGCCGCCGGAGACGACGATGTCCTCGAGCTCGGGCCGCTCGGAGATGTAGCGGAACGCGCGCTGCCAGCGATCCTCGGTCGCCTTGAGCGAGACCTTCTCGACCTCGTCGGTGTCGACGCCGACCGCGTAGCTGCGCGTGCAGAAGCGGCAGTAGACCGGGCAGGTGTCGAGCGCGAGGAAGAGCGCCTTGTCCGGGTAGCGGTGGGTCAGCCCCGGCACCGGCGCGTCGGCCTGCTCGTGCAGCGAGTCGAGCGTCAGCTTCGGGTGGTCGGGCAGGAGCCGCGACGCCACCGGCACGAACTGCCGGCGCAGCGGGTCCTCGTACGGCCGCTGCCAGTCGATGAGCGACAGCAGGTACGGCGACACGCGCAACGACATCGGCGCGCGGCGGAAGCCCTCGGTGACGTCCTCGATGAAGCTCGACGGCACCAGGTCCTGCACCGCCGCCAGCAGCTTCTGCGGGTTCGTGATGCTGTGCTTCGCCTGCCACGAGTGATCGAGGAAGGTTGCCTCGTCGATCTCGCGGTAGGCGGGGATGGCCTGCCAGAACGGGCCGTCGAGGAGCTGCTTGTAGGCGAGCCGCTCGGCGTCGACGGGCGGCTTCAGGTGGGCGATCGGCTCGGCGGCGGGCGCGCCGCGGCCGAGGGTCTTCAGCGAATCCATGGTGGTCTCCCAGGGGACGGAGGGCGGCCCGGGATGCCGGCCGCCTGCGAGGACGAGGGACGGGGAAGGACGATCCGGATCATCCCCGGCCGACGTCGGGCAGGTGCGGGACGCTGCCGTCCAGGTACCACATGGAGCCGAGCATACTTACGCGGCGTCACGGCGACAACCCCGTCGTCGCGCCGAGGATGGTTCGGAACGTCGGGCAGGGGCTTGCGCGGCCGCCGCGGTGAGCTTACCCACGGAGCCGACATGACCCAGACGCTCGAACACGCGCTCGAACGCCACGACTTCCAGGCCGAGGTGAAGCAGCTCCTGGACCTGATGGTCCACTCGCTCTACTCGGACAAGGACATCTTCCTCCGGGAGCTGGTGTCGAACGCGTCGGACGCCCTCGACAAGCGGCGGTTCGAGCAGCTCACCCGCACCGACCTGCCCGAGCCCGGCGAGCTGCACATCCGGCTCGAGGCCGACCCGATCGCGCGCACGCTGTCGATCATCGATAACGGCATCGGCATGAGCCGCGACGAGGTCGTGAAGCACATCGGCACGATCGCGCGCAGCGGCACCAAGGAGTTCCTGGCGGCGGTGGCGGCGTCGAAGCGCGAGGGCGACGGCGCGACGGCGCCCGGCCTGATCGGCCAGTTCGGCGTCGGCTTCTACTCGTCGTTCATGGTCGCCGACAAGGTCGTGCTGGTGACGCGGCGGCTCGGCGGCGACCAGGTCACCCGCTGGGAGTCGACCGGCGACGGCGCGTACCTCCTCGGCGACGGCGAGCGGGCCGAGGTCGGCACCACCGTGACCCTGCACCTCAAGCCGGTCGACGACGAGCACGGCCTCCACGACTATACGAGCGACAGCGTCGTGTCGTCGATCGTGAAGCGCTACTCCGACTTCGTCGGCTACCCGATCAAGATGCGGCGCGCGAGCCAGGATCCGGCCGACGCCGGCAAGCTCGAGGACCGCACGCTCAACTCGATGAAGGCGATCTGGGACCGGCCCAAGGGCGAGGTCACCGACGCCGAGTACCGCGACTTCTACCGCCACATCTCGCACGACTGGACCGACCCGCTGAAGTCGATCCCGGTGCGGATGGAGGGCACGTTCGAGGCGTACGCGCTGCTCTACCTGCCGGCGCGGGCGCCGTTCGATCTCTACAACCCGGAGATGAAGCGGGGGCTGCAGCTCTACGTGAAGCGCGTCTTCGTGATGGACGAGTGCAAGGAGCTCTTGCCGGCGCACCTGCGGTTCGTCCGCGGCGTCGTCGACGCGCACGACCTGTCGCTCAACGTCTCCCGCGAGATCCTGCAGAAGGACCGCCAGATCCAGCTCATCAGGAAGCAGCTCGTCAAGAAGGTGCTCGCCACGCTCGACGAGCTGAAGCGCGACAACCGCGCCGAGTACCAGACGTTCTGGTCCGAGCTCGGCCCGGTCCTGAAGGAGGGCCTCGCCACCTACGACAGCGCGGACCAGGACAAGCTCCTCGACCTCGTGCTGGCGGCGAGCACGCGCGACGAGGCGGCGCCGACGTCGCTCGGCGAGTACGTCGAGCGGATGAAGGAGGGCCAGCCGGCGATCTACTTCCTCATCGGCAACAAGGAGACGGTGGGCAAGTCGCCGCTGCTCGAGCGGTTCAAGGAGCAGGGCTACGAGGTGCTGCTGTTCTCCGACCCGATCGACGAGTTCTGGCTCGACCACGCGCCGGAGTTCCAGGGCAAGCCGCTGAAGTCGATCGCGCGCGGCGACGTCGAGCTCGGCAGCGAGGACGAGCGCAAGGAGAAGGCGGCCGCGCTCGACGAGCAGAAGGCGCAGTACGGCGACCTGCTCGCCAGGCTGCGGGCGCTCCTGCAGGAGCAGGTCAAGGCGGTGCGGCTGTCGTCGCGGCTCACGTCGTCGCCGGCGTGCGTGGTCGGCGACGAGCACGACCCGTCGCCGCGGATGGTGCGCATGCTGACCCAGCTCGGCCAGGCGCCGCCGCTGGTGAAGCCGGTGCTCGAGCTCAACGCCGGCCACCCGCTGGTCGCCAAGCTGCAGGCCGCCTTCGCCGCCGACGCCGCCGACCCGCGCCTCGAGCTCTACGCCAGGCTCCTGCTCGGCCAGGCCCAGCTCGCCGACGGCGGCGAGCTCCCCGACCCCGACGCCTTCACCCGCGCCCTCACCGACATCATGGTCCGCGCCCTGTAGCCGCCGCCGTCGTGCCCGGCGAGCAACTGTGAGCGTCGCGGCGAGATCGAGCCACTCGGCGTTGCTCGCTCCGTGGTCGGTCAGCGTCGAGGTCCGCGTCGGGGACCGGTGACGCTCGGGACGGCGCGGGCGGTGCCGCAAGTTGCCGGTGGGCGGGGCGGGAGAGCGGGGAGGGGCGGTCCGGCGAGCTCGTATACTGGGGTGGCACGCTGCCGAGGAGCCACCGATGCTGCGCGTGGGGTCGACAGAGCATGGAGGCAGGGGTGACGAGGCGGCGAGCGAGCGAGCGCCGGGCAAGCGCTCGCTGACGGAGCGCCTGCCGATCCAGCGGCGCGCGGGCGGAGCCGCGCCGGCGGCGGCCGAGGTGGCGCGGGCGGCCGAGGTCGTCGACGATCCGTATGGCGTGCACCTGCCGGTGCAGCGCAAGGGCGGCGAGGAGACGGCGGGCGTGCACGCGGCGGCCGCGCGCGGCGTCGAGGCGCCGGCGACGGCGCTGCCGCACGGCGAGCGCATCCAGCAGTCGTTCGGGCCCGCGCACGACGTCTCGCGCATCACCGCCCACGTCGGCGGTGCTGCCGGCGAGGCGACCGCCGCGATGGGCGCGACGGCCTACGCGACGGGCGAGCACGTCGTCTTCGGCGCGAGCCCCGATCTGCACACGGCGGCGCACGAGGCGGC
>DASZXE010000539.1:0-5003 GCA_035546475.1 Kofleriaceae bacterium | reverse complement strand
ACCGCGTGAGCGCTGGTAACGTGGCCGCCATGGACCTGACCGAGCAGCTCGTGGTCGTCACCGGCGCGGGCAGCGGCATCGGCCGCGCCACCGCCCACGCGTTCGCGGCGCGCGGCGCGCGGGTCGTCGTCTGCGACGTCGATCGCGCCCGCACCGACGCGGTCGCCGCCGAGCTCGGCCGGCGCTGCGCGCTCGCGGCGCAGGTCGACGTCGGCGATCGCGCGCGGATGGCGGCGTTCGCCGGCGAGGTCCACGCGCTGGCGCCCGCCGTCGACGTGCTGGTCAACAACGCCGGCGTCGGCTACCAGGGCGGCGTCCTCCGCGCGTCGCTCGACGACTGGGACCACGTGCTGCGGGTCAACCTGATGGGCGTCATCCACGGCGTCCACTTCTTCGCGCCGGCGATGGTGGCGCGCGGGCGCGGCCACGTCATCAACGTGTCGTCGGTGCTCGGCTACTACGCGGCGCCGGGGCTGGCGCCGTACGTGACGAGCAAGTTCGGCGTCCTCGGCCTGACCCTCGCGATGCGCGCCGAGCTCGAGCAGCACGGCGTGCGCGCGACCGCGATCTGCCCCGGCATGATCGCGACCGGCATCGTCGACGCGACCCGGTTCGCCACGTTCGACGCTGCCAACCGCGCGCGCGCCGCGAAGGAGTTCCGCGAGCGCGGGACGAAGCCGGAGGTCGTCGCCGACGCGATCGTGGCGGTCGTCGGCACCGGCGCCGCGGTCCGGCCGGTCGCGCGCGACGCCTGGGTCGGCTGGGCGGTCGCCCGCTGGGCGCCGCGGCTGATCGGCGACCGCCTCGGCCGCTTCGCCGCCCGCCGCCTCGCGCGCGTCGACGCCGGCGCGCGGCCGCGCTGAAGATCGGCGAAGCTCGGCGGATGCCGATCGAACGCAAGCCAGCCGTGGTGATGCGCGCCGCCGAGGTCGAGGCGCACGCGACACCGTTCGTCCACCCGTGGAACCCGAAGTCGGAGATGCGCGGCGCCTTCCTCGGGCGGCCCGCCGGGCTCCGCCGCACCGGGATCAACCTGATCCGCGTGCCGCCCGGCAAGGAGTCGTTCACCTACCACGCGCACCTGCACGAGGAGGAGTGGCTCTACGTGCTGTCGGGCCGCGCGATCGTCGACAGCGGCGACGCGCAGCACGAGGTCGGGCCCGGCGACTTCGTGGCGTTCCCGACGCCGTCGCAGGCGCACCAGCTCCGCAACGTGTTCGACGAGGAGGTCGTCTACCTGACCGGCGGCGAGCACGCCGAGCTCGACGTCACCGACTTCCCGCGGCTCGGCAAGCGGGTCGTGCGCCTGGACACGGCGCACGCGGTCTACGACCTCGACGACGGGGAGCCGATGCCGGTGCCCGGCGTCGACGAGCTGTAGGGTCAGCGCCTCGGCCGCGGCTTGCCGACGACGAGCACGACGGCGGCGACGATGACCGGCGTGCCGACCAGCGTCGCGGTGCCGATCGCCTCGGAGCCGACCAGCGCGCCGAGCAGCACCGCCAGCGGCGGGTTGACGAACGCGTAGCTGGTGGCGACCGCCGGCCGCGTGTTGCGCAGGAGCCACGCGTACGCCGAGAAGGCGACGAGCGAGCCGAACACGATCAGGTAGACGAGCGCCCACGCCGAGGGCGCGCTGACCGCCGACGGCCACCGCTCGCCGCGCACCGCGCTGGCCGCGAACATCGCCAGGCCGCCGGCGAGCTGCTGGGCGCCGGCGGCGAGGAAGCCGGGCGCCTGCGGCGTGCGGCGCGCGATCGTCGAGCCGAGCGCCCACGACAGCGGCGAGCAGGCGAGCACGATCGCCGCGGTCGGCTCCGCCGACAGCTCGGCGCCGCTCATCAGGATGACGACGCCGGCCACGCCGAACGCGATGCCGAGCCACTCGCGGCCGCGCGGCCGCTCGCCGAACGCGCTGCCGATCACCGCCATCCACAGCGGCATGGTGGCGACCACGACGGCGGCGACGCCCGACGACACCGCGGTCTCGCCGATCGCGACGAAGCCGTTGCCGCCGACGAACAGGAGCACGCCGGCCGGGATCGCCCCCTTCCACTCGCGCCACGACAGGAAGCGGCCGACGCGGACGCGGCCGACGGCGAGCAGGATGGTGCCGGCGGCGGTGAAGCGGCAGGCGCCCATCAGCATCGGCGGCACGCTCTCGACGACGATCCGCATGGCGAGGTAGGTCGAGCCCCACACGACGTAGACCGCGAGCAGCGCGAGCAGCACGGTCGTGCCGCGCGCCGCGGCCCGCGCGTCGCCCGCGGACGGCAGCTCCGACGGGATCGCGACGGCGGACGGCGGCGGGCTCATGGCGCGCCATTGTCGCATCGCGCGCGCGGCCTGCCAGGGACAGGACCCGCGCCGCCGACCGACACAGGCCCACGGCGCCCCGGTGTCAGGTCGGCCGCGCATGAATCTGTACTGGTCGGCGGCGGATGCGAACCGTACACTCGCGGGCGAGCATCCCATCGCTCGCCACGAGGGCGCGAGCGCGCGAGGTCCCATGCCGTCCACCGACTTCCTGTACGAGAAGCTGGCCGCCGAGCTGGGCGATGCCATCGAGCGCGGCTCGCTGCGGCCCGGCACCCGGCTGCCGTCGGTCCGCCGGCTCGCCGAGGACCGCGCGGTCTCGACCGCCACCGTCGTGCAGGCGTACGGCCTGCTCGAGGGCACCGGCAAGATCGAGGCGCGGCCGAAGTCTGGCTTCTTCGTCCGCTCGCGCGCCGACGACGGCGAGCCGCCCCGGCCGCCGCGCAAGGCGTCGGCGGCGACGCGCCCGGCGGTCTCCGACGGGATCGCGCGGCTGATGGCCGCCCTGCGCGAGCCGGGCGTGGTGCCGCTCGCCGCCGCCTACCTCGATCCGCAGACGCTGCGGGTGGCCGCGCTCAACCGGATCGCGTCGGCGCTCGCCCGCGAGGTGTCGACGCTCGGCGCCCGCGACGAGGCGCCGCCCGGCCTGCTCACCCTGCGCCGCGCGCTGGCCCGCCGCTCGGTGTCGTGGGGGTGCGCGCTCGCCGAGGACGACTTCGTCTGCACGGTCGGCGCCACCGAGGCGATCAGCCTGGCGCTGCGCGCGGTGACGCGGCCCGGCGACGCGGTCGCCGTCGAGTCGCCGGCCTACTTCGGCGTGCTGCAGGCGATCGAGAGCCTCGGGCTCAAGGTCGTCGAGGTGCCGGCGAACCCGCGGACCGGCGTCGACCTGGCGGCGCTCGCCGACGCGCTCAAGGTGACGCCGGTGCGGGCGGCGGTGATCACGCCGACCGCGGCCAACCCGCTCGGCTCGATCATGCCGGACGAGGCGAAGGGCGAGCTGATGGCGCTCGCGACGCGCCACGACCTCGCGGTGATCGAGGACGACGTCTACGGCGAGCTCTGCTTCGACGGGACGCGGCCGCGGCCGCTCAAGGGCTTCGACCGCGACGGCCGCGTGCTGCTGTGCGGCTCGGTGTCGAAGACGCTGGCGCCGGGCTACCGCGTGGGCTGGATCGCGCCGGGCCGCTACCAGGACACGGTCGAGCGGCTGAAGTTCTCGCAGTCGCTCGCGTGTCCGACGCTGCCGGGGATGGCGGTCGCCGAGATGCTGAGCTCCGGCGGCTACGACCGGCACCTGCGGCGGCTGCGCCACGTCGTCGCCGGTCAGGTGGCGCGCTACCGCGAGGAGGTGCTGGCCCGCTTCCCCGACGGCACGCGGGTGTCGGCGCCGCGCGGCGGCTTCGTCCTCTGGGTCGAGCTGCCCGGCGGCATCGACGCGCTGGTGCTGCAGGAGCGCGCGCTCGCCCGCGGGGTCGCGATCGCGCCCGGGCCGATCTTCGCGGCGCGCCAGCCGCGCTTCACGAGCTGCGTGCGGATCTCGTGCGGGCAGCCGCTGTCGCCGCGCGTGCTGTCCGCGCTCGACCTGATCGCCCACCTGAGCCACGACCTCGCGACCCGCGGCAACCGGGCCGCCCGCGCGAGCGCGTAGCCTCGTCCGGCGGCCGGACGGTCAGGGCAGCCAGGCGGCGGCGCCGTCGACGACCTTGGCGACGACGGCGGGCGGCTCGCTGTAGGCGCCGGCGAGGCGCGCGCGATAGAGGCTGAGCGGCCCCTTCGGCAGCGCGGCCGTGCTGACGGGATCGGCGGCGGCCTCGTCGCCGCCGCCGCCGTCGGCGCTGTCGGCCTCGCCCTCGCCCTCGCCACCCTCGCCGTCGTCGTCGTCGCCGCCGCCACCGCCGGCCGCCGGGGCCGGGGCGCCGTCGCGCGGCCCGACGACGAGCGCGTAGGAGCCGTCGGGCGCGAACGAGACGGCGGTGTAGCCCTTCCAGCACTTGTACTCGCCGCCGATCGCGCGCACGACGCACGCCGACCCGTGGTCCTGGACGAGGAGCCACTTCGAGTCCCACGACCAGTCGAGGACGACGCCGTCGCGGATGAGGCGGCGCGGCGCGGCGATGCCGTCGAGCGCGAAGCCGAAGAGCTGGTCGCGGTCGCCGGCGACCGGCGGCTGACCGACCGCCGGCGCGCGGTAGACGCCGACCGCGCGGCCGCCGTCGGGCGCGACCAGCAGCCCGCGCAGCGGGGCCTTCGGCGCCACCACGCGCGCGTCGCGCTGCGAGAGCGTCCTCATCTGGACCGGCGCGCCGGGGGCATCGGCCCAGACGAGCGAGCGGACGCCGTCGCGCTCGACGACGCCCGCGGCGCTCGCCGGCAGGTCGCGGGGGGCGCCGCGCTGGTCGGCGAGCCGCATCAGCCACGCCTTGCCGTGCTCGTCGCTGCACAGCACGCACTGCCCGTCGGCGGTGAGCCGCGCGGCCCCGGCGGCGCATGGCAGCGCGGTCAGCCCGTGGTCCGGCGTCGCGGCCGGGCCCGGCGCCGCGGCCGAGCCGGGCGACGAGCCGGGCGGCACCGTCATCCAGTACCAGTGGCCGCCGACGTCGACGAGCAGCGTGTCGCCGCCGGCGTCGGTGCGGATCGTCCGCACGTCGGACGCCGCGCCGGGCAGCTTCGCGATCGCGACCGGC
>DASZXE010000538.1:0-3099 GCA_035546475.1 Kofleriaceae bacterium | reverse complement strand
TCGGCGTCACCTGCGTCGAGTGCCACGACGCGGCGGCGGTCGCGGCCGGCGTCGCGCGGATGCCCGGCACCGACGATCACGCGCCGTGCGATCGCGGCCAGTGCCACGCGGCCGACTTCACCCGACCGCCCGGCCCGCTCTGCCGCGTCTGCCACACGACCGTCGACGTCGTCGGCGCGCGGCCGAGCCCGCTGCGGCCGTTCCCCGCCGACGACGGCCTGCGCGCCCTGCCCTCGCGCTTCTCGCACGCGCTCCACCTCGACGACGCGCGGATGGAGGCCGCGGTCGGCTTCCACGTGAGCTGCAGCGACTGTCACCTCGCCGACCGCACCGTGCCGGGGCCGACCGGCCACGGGCCGTGCGCGCGCTGCCACGCCGACGAGGTCGGCCTGCCGCGCGGCCCGGCGATGACCGACTGCACCGGCTGTCACGGCGGCGTCGCCGCGGCGGCGCGCGTGCCGCGCGTGCTGATCCACGGCGACCTCCGCTTCTCGCACGAGGACCACGTCGCCGACGCGCGCGGCGAACGCATCGCCTGCGCGACCTGCCACACCGCGACCGCGGCGTCGCCGAGCTCGCAGCAGCACCCACCACCGCCGATCGCGACCTGCGTCGCCTGCCACGACGACAGCCGCCGCGTGCCGGTCACCAAGCGGATGCGCGTGTGCGAGACCTGCCACGCCACGCGCGCGCTGACGTTCGGCAAGCTGGCGCCGCGCTCGCACCTGCCGGCGACCGAGCGGCCCGCCGATCACACGCTCGCGTTCCGTCACGACCACCGCGTCGAGGCGCAGGACGCGGCGCGCTGCGCGACCTGCCACGCGATGATGTCCGGCTCGCCGGAGTCGGCGTGCGACGAGTGCCACCAGGTGATGCGGCCGGTCGATCACACGGTGCTGTGGCGCGAGGAGGACCACGGCAGCGAGGCGATCATCGACGGCGAGCGGTGCGCGACCTGCCACGTCGCCGAGTACTGCTCGGCGTGCCACCTCCGGCGGCCGCGGTCGCACACGGGCGGGACGATGTTCGCGATGCGCGACCACGGCGACCTCGCGCGGCAGAACCCGCGGTCGTGCCTGACGTGCCACCAGCCGGAGTCGTGCACCGGCGCGGGCTGTCACGTGGACTCGCCATGAGGTGCGCGCGGCCGGCGTTCGCGGTCGTGGTCGGCACGGTCGCGGCGGTGGGCGCGGCGGCGACGGCGCCGCGCGCGCACGCCGATCGACCGCGCGCCGACCTGCAGCTCCGCACGCCATTCCGTCCGACGATGACGATGCGAGCGGCGGCCGCCGGAGCGGGCACGGGCACGGGCAGCACGGGCACGGGCAGCACGGGCACCGGCGCGAGCACGGGCACGGGCAGCACGGGCACCGGCAGCACGGGCACGGGCGGCACGGGCGCCGGATCCGCGACGGTCGAGCCGCGTCCGGCGGTCGACGACCCGCTGCGCTTCGACTCGTCGCAGCTCGCGCGCCGGCGCGCCCGCACGCTCCGCGCCGGCCAGCAGCCGGTCGTGCGCGGCCAGCTCGTCACCGGCTTCGCCATCGACGGCGCCAGCCCGAGCAGCGACGCGCGCACCCTCGCCGGCGTCCCGATCGCCAGCGGCGCGATGGACGCCGACGGCTACCGCCGCGCCCGCGCCTACGGCTTCGGCGCGCTCTACCTCGGCGGCCGCAACCTCCTCACCCCTGGCCTCAATGGCTACCTCGCCGGCCAGGCGCGGCTCATCCCCACCATCCCCGACTACGCGCCCGTCCCGACCGTGTGGGACCAGACCGACAGCGTGCAGGTCGGCTCGGCGTGGGCGGAGGCGTCGTCGGTGTTCGCGAGCCCGCTGCTGCACCCGCTCGAGATCCGCGCCGGGCGCCAGTACGTCTACGGCCCGTACACCGCGCACCTCGACGGCGTCCACGTCCGCTGGCACCGCGGCTGGTTCGACGCCAGCGTCTACGCCGGCAGCCGCGTCCCCGACTGGTCCGCGCGCACCGGCGCGCCGCGCTTCGTCGAGCCGCAGCGCGGCGCGATCACCGGCGCCGAGGTCGCGCTCGACCTGCGCCGCACGGCCGTGCCGGTCACCGTGCGCGTGCGCGCGCTCGCCTACGAGGACCACGGGCACGCGGACCTCACGATCGACACCCGGCTCCGCCGCGCGCTCGATCTCACCGCGGTCGCCCGCACCTACGACGGCGCGGTCGCCCACGAGCAGGTGACCGTGCGCTACCGGCTGAGCGATCGCACGCGGCTCGTCATCGACGGCACCTACCGCCACCGGCGCGATCCGCTGTGGGACTTCGCCTACCGCGACGTCGGCGATCCCGGCGCCGCCGATCGCTTCCTCGATCTCGGCCCGCGGCTGCCGCGCGCGACCTTGCGCGTGCGCGCCGGGACCGTGCTGCTCGACAACGTCGACCTCCTGTTGAGCGGCGCCGGCGCGCTCGACGCCACCAGCGATCCGGCCGACACCAGCCTCTACGCCGCCGGCTGGCTCGAGGGCGGCGGCGCGCTCGAGGTGCGGATGCGCCGCACGTTCGCGCTCGGCCTGTCCGGGCTGGTGCGCGGCTACAACCGCACCGATCCGCCGCCCGCCGAGGTCGTGGTCGACGTCGAGGACCAGGCCGGGCCGCTCGCGCTCGATCCGTCGTACGTCGGCGAGCGCAGCCTCGTCGAGGGCGGCGTGTCGGCGCGCTTCTCCGGCGGCGCGCGCAAGTTCTCGGTGTCGGCCGAGATCTACGCGCGGCGCACCCGCTACGGCGAGCAGTACCGCGACGACGGCGTCCCCGGCGACGACCTCGAGGCGCAGGACCTGCTCGACACCGTCGACCTGCGCGGCGGCGGGCGGGTCACGCTCGACGGCTGGGTGACGGAGCGCGTGCGCCTGCGCGGCGAGTACGACCTGTCGACGCAGCTCGACGCCGCGCCCGAGATCCGCGGGCTGAAGAGCCTCCGCATCGTCGCCGAGGGCACGCTGTGAGCGGGCCGCGTGCGCGCGGGCGCGCGTGGCGCGCGGCCGTGCTGGCGGCGGTCGTCATCCCGGCGCTGCTGTCCGGTGCGCCGGACGAACCGGCCGCCGCGCCGCCGCCGGCGCCTGCGCTCGCGACC
>DASZXE010000537.1:0-14392 GCA_035546475.1 Kofleriaceae bacterium | reverse complement strand
AGGAGTCCCACCGCCTCGACCTCGGGCACGACGCGCTCAAGGCCCACGACTGGCAGCGCGCGCTCGACCTCGCCGACGAGCATCGCGCGCTGCACGCCAACACCCAGCTCAGCCTCGAGTTCGAGAACATCGCGATCAGGGCCCTCGTCGGGCTCGGCCGCCTCGACGACGCGCGCGTGCGCCTCGACGCGATGAAGGCCGCCTATCCCCATTCGCTCTACGAGGACTCGCTCGAGCGCCTGCTGCGCTCCGCCGGGCCTCGCTAACCATCCTCGCCACGTCTCGCCTGGAGGTCGTCATGCGCCCACCGCGCGTCCCTCGCCTCGTCGCCATCGCCTTGCCCTTCGTCACCGTCGCCGCGCTCGCCGGACGCGCCGACGCCCAGCACGCGACGCCGCTGTCGCCCGCGTGCGGCACCGAGCTCGCGAGCCTGCAGACCACGCTCGTCGCGACCAACTCCGACGATCCGCCGCAGGCGTACCTCTATCACTTCCAGCTCTTCAGCGACCCCGCGCTGACGATCCTCGTCACCGAGTCGCCGCTGACCGCGCAGGGCGCGGCCGGGACGACGTCGTGGAGCGTGCCGGCCACCCTCGTCGAGGACCATCGCTACTACTGGCGTGTGCGGGTGAAGGGCGCGACCGACTTCGGGCCGTGGTCCGCGGCCTGCTCCTTCTTCACCAACACTGTCAACGAGGCGCCCGGGATCCCGCGCATCGACTCGCCCGCGTTCGGCGCGCAGGTGAACACGTTCACGCCGGTCCTCGAGGTCGACAACGCGACCGATCCCGACCTCGATCCCCTCCACTACCAGTTCTCGCTCTACTCCGACCCGGCGCTGTCGAACCAGGTGACCGCCACGCCGCCCGCGGGCGTCGCCGAGGGTGCGAACGGCACGACGAGCTGGCAGGTCCCGGCCGCCGCGAACCTGATGGAGGACCACTTCTACTACTGGCACGTACGCGCGTGCGACCCCGAGAACCTCTGCGGCGGCGACAGCGCGACCGGCCAGTTCTTCGTGACGACCACCAACGCGCCGCCCGAGGCCCCGCCGATCGTGTCGCCGCAGAACGGCTCCACCGTCGGCACGCTGCGCCCGGACCTGGTGATCCTGAACGCGGACGACGCCGACTTCGACCCGCTCGTCTACGACTGGGACCTCGCGACCGACCTGACCTTCACGACCATCATCGACGGCGCCGCGAACGTGCCGCCGCAGGGCGCGCAGAGCACGGCCCTCGAGCTGTCGAACGACCTGCTGGAGGATCACCGCTATTGCCTGCGCGTGCGCTCCGACGACGGCCAGGCGCAGAGCCACTACAACGTCGCCTGCTTCCTGGTGTCGGAGCACGACGACGCGCCCAGCGTCCCGACGCTGGAGGAGCCGTCGGACGGCATGGGCGCGGCCTCGGTCCACCCGGTCTTCTCGTGGGCGCCGTCCACCGATCCGGAGGACGAGCCGATCACCTACGACCTCGAGGTGAAGGACGACGCGGGGACGCTGGTCGGCTCGGTGATGGGCGTCAGCGGCACCGTCACCTCGATCTCGCCCGCGCTCGCGAACCGCGCCACCTACACGTGGCGTGCTCGCGCGGTCGATCGCTCCGGCGCGGCCAGCGAGTTCTCGCCGGAGAACACCTTCACCATCGACGATCCGAGCGACACCGGCTGCTGCCACACCGAGGGCAGTTGCAACGCCGGCGACGCCACCGACGGCCGCTCGCTCGCGCCGCTGGGGCTCGGCCTCGCCGTCCTCGCGCTCCGCCGCCGTCGCGCGCGCCGCGAGCCACCCTCTCGCCGGAGGTCGTGATGCGTCCACCACGCCCGCTCATTGCCGCGGCCGCGGTCACCGCGGTCGCCGCCGTCACGCTCGCCGCGCCCGCGCCCGCGCGCGCCCAGCACGCCACGCCGATGTCGCCCGCCTGCGGGAGCGAGATCCCGAGCCTGCAGACCGTCCTCGTCGCGGCCAACGCCGACGATCCACCGGCCGCCTACGCGTACCAGTTCCAGCTCTTCTCGGATCCCGGCCTCACGATCCTGATCTCCGAGACGCCGAACCCGGACGGGCTCGTCCCGCAGGACGCCGATGGCACGACATCCTGGTTCGTCCCGGTGAACCTCCTCGAGGACACGCGCTACTACTGGCGCGTCCGGGTCGAGAACACGGCGACGTCGGAGCTCGGGCCGTGGTCCGCCGGCTGCTCCTTGTTCGTCAACACCGTCAACGAGGCGCCCGGGATCCCGCGCATCGACTCGCCCGCGTCCGGCGCGCAGGTGAGCACGTTCACGCCGGTCCTCGAGGTCGACGACGCGATCGATCCCGATCTCGATCTCCTCCACTACCAGTTCTCGCTCTTCTCCGACCCGGCGCTCTCGAACCAGGTGGTCGCCACGCCGCCGGCGGGCGTCGCCGAGGGCCCGAACGGCAAGACGAGCTGGCAGGTCCCGGCCGCCGCGAACCTGATGGAGGACCACTTCTACTACTGGCACGCACGCGGGTGCGACCCCGAGAACCTCTGCGGCGGCTACAGCGCGAGCGGCCAGTTCTTCGTGTCCACGCAGAACGAGCCGCCGGAGGCGCCGTCGATCGTCGCGCCGCAGAACGGCAGCATCGTCGGCACGCTGCGCCCGCAGCTCGTCATCCTCGACGCCGACGACAGCGACCTCGACCCGCTCGTCTACGACTGGGACCTCGCGACCGATGTGGCGTTCACGACCATCATCGACGGCGCCGCGAACGCGCCGCCGCAGGGGGCGCAGAACACGGCCTTCGAGCTGTCGCACGACCTGCAGGAGGATCACCGCTACTGCTGGCGCGTCCGCTCCGACGACGGCCAAGCGCAGAGCAACGACAACATCGCCTGCTTCCTCGTCTCGCAGGAGAACGATCCGCCGACGACGCCCGTGCTCGACAGCCCGGTGGCGGACTCCATGCTCGACCGGACGCCGATCTTCTCGTGGGAACCGTCGACCGATCCCGAGGACGAGCCGATCCAGTACGAGCTGCAGGTCGACGACGACGCCGGCCGCCGGGTCGGCGAGGTCGCCGGCGTCAGCGGCACGGTGACGATCATCGCCGCGGAGCTCGTCGGCGGCCGCACGTACCACTGGCGCGTGCGCGCGACCGATCGCAGCGGCGCGTCGAGCCCCTTCTCCGCCGACGCCACGTTCTCGAGGGTCGCGCCGCCGGCCGACACCGGCTGCTGCACCTCCGACAACGGCTGCCAGACGTCGGGGCATGGCGGGCCGGGCACGCTGGGGCCGGTCGGTCTCGGCCTCGCGCTGATCGGCCTCGCGCGGCGCCGCCGCACGCGGCGAGCTCTGCGCGCCGCCGCCCCGCTGCTCGCGCTCGCGATCGTGGCGAACGCGCGCGTCGCCCGCGCGCAGCACGTCGCGCCGATGGCGCCGGCGTGCGGCAGCGAGATCGCGGCGCACAGCGCGTGGCTGGTCGCCGGCAACGAGCAGAGCCCGCCCGGCGCGTACGCGTACGAGTTCCAGCTCTTCGGCGACGCCAACCTCACCAGCCTGATCGGCACCGCGGCCGTGCCGCAGGGCGCGGGCGCGACGACGACGTGGGCGGAGCCGGCGATCCTGACCGAGAACGCGCGCTACTACTGGCGCGTCCGCGTCACCGACCAGGGTGTGCCCGGTCCGTGGTCGGTCACCTGCTCGCTGCGCGTCAACGCGGTCGACGACCCGCCGCCGGCGCCGGTGCCGATCAGCCCCGTCTGCGGCGGGCCGGGCATTTCCATCCTGAAGATCCACAACGCCACCGACCCCCAGCAAGACGTCCTCCACTACCAGTTCGAGGTCTTCGCGGACCCGGCGCTGTCGCAACTCGTGGCGGCGACCATCAGCGCCGGCGTCGCCGAGGGCGCCATGGGCACGACGCAGTGGCAGGTGCCGGCCCCGCCCCTCGAGGAAGACCACTGGTACTACTGGCACGCGCGCGCCATCCGCGTGGACGACCTGGCGGGCCCGTGGAGCGCGACCTGCAGCTTCGTCGCGACCGGGGCCAACGATCCGCCGACCATCCCCACGCTCCTGACGCCGCAGGGCGGTCAGCTCGTCGAGGAGCTGCGACCGACGCTCATGATCCTCGACAGCCACGATGCGGATCTCGATCCGCTGGTCTACGCCTGGGACCTCGCGACCGACGCGACCTTCACGCACCGGATCGACGGCGCCGCCGACGTGCTCCCCGGCGGCAGCGGTACGACCGCCTTCACGCTCTCGCACGACCTCGAGGAGGACCACGCCTACTGCTGGCGGGCGCGCGCCGACGACGGCCAGGCGCAGAGCGACGATGCGACCGCCTGCTTCCGCGTGTCGGAGCGCAACGACCCGCCGGCGACGCCGGTGCTGGAGACGCCGGCGCCGCTCGCGGTCACCGGCACCGCGCCGGTCTTCGCCTGGTACACGTCGAGCGATCCGGAAGGCGACCCGGTCACCTACGACCTCGAGCTGAAGGACGGCGACGGCGCGCAGGTCGCGGCGCTCACCGGCATCGGCAACACGGTGACGCCGATCGCCGTCGGGCTGGTCCCGGGCGGCACGTACACGTGGCGCGTGCGCGCGGTCGACCTGCCGGGCGCCGCGAGCGCGTTCTCCGACGAGCAGCCGTTCTCGGTCGCGCCGCTCGAGCCGCCCGTGGCGATGGACGGCGGCGGTGACGGCGGGGGTGACGGCGGCTGCACGGTGGCCCGCGCACCGGGCGCGCCGCCTGGTGGCGCGCGGGTGGCGCCGCTCGCGCTGGTGGCGATCCCGCTCGTGCGGCGACGGCGCCGCCGCGGCTGACGACGATCGGCGCGGGTCAGGCCGCGGTGCCGGCGAGGCGGTCGGCCAGGTGGCGGTGCTCGATGGCGCCGACGACGTCGAGGCCGGGTGCCGGCTCGGCCGCGCGCCGGCGCCCGTGGCTGGCCTTGAGGTCGCGCACGCGCTCGGCGGCCTCGGCGATCCGCCCGCGCAGGGAGGCATCGCCCGCCGCCGCCGCGAGCAGCGCCTCGCGCGCCGTCACCTGGTGCGCGGGGTCGCGGCAGAGCAAGAGCGCGTCGCAGCCGGCGCGCACCGCGGCGACCGCCGCGTCGCCGACGCCGCCGTGATCGACGATCGCGCGCATGTCGAGATCGTCCGAGAGGATCACGCCGCGGTAGCCGAGCTGCCCGCGCAGGAGGTCGGTGAGGATCGCGGGCGACAGCGTCGCCGGCCGGTCGGGATCGAGCGCCGGATAGACGACGTGCGCGGTCATCAGCACCGGCACCCCCGCCTTCGCCGCCGCCGCGAACGGCGCCAGCTCGACCGCCTCGAGGCGCGCGCGATCGTGCTCGACGCGCGGCAGCACGAGGTGGCTGTCGGTGACGGTGTCGCCGTGGCCGGGGAAGTGCTTGCCGCACGGGATGACGCCGCCGCGATCGAGCCCGCGCGCGAAGGCGAGCGCGCGCCGCGTCACCGTCTGCGGATCGCGCCCGAACGCGCGGTCGCCGATGATCGGGTTCGCCGGGTTGGTGTGGACGTCGAGCACCGGCGCGAAGTCGAGGTCGAAGCCCATCGCGGTCAGCTCGCGGCCGATCGCCAGCCCGACGTCCTCGGCGAGCGCGGCGTCCATCGGCGCCGGGTGCCCGTCGAGCGACAGCATCGGCGGCCACTGCGTCGCCGGTGCGCGCACGCGCTGCACGACGCCGCCCTCCTGATCGATGCAGACCAGCACCGGCAGCGAGCCGGTCGGCACCGCCGCGTGCAGCGACTGGTCGAGGGCGACCAGCGCCGCGAGGTCGACGACCTCCTGCGGCACCGGCCCGTGGACGACGTTGATGACCAGGTTGCGCTTGAAGACGACGACCGCGCCCACCTCTCCGGCGGTGATCTGCGCGAGCAGCTCCGGCGGCGCCACCGTGCCGTGGAAGCCGAACCACAGGATCTGCCCGACGTCGGCGGCGAGGCTCATCCCGGCGAGTCTAGGAGCGTCGCTCTCCCGTCGCCACAATTCCCGTCCCGTGCCTAGCCCGGTGCCCGTGCCCATGCCCGTGCCCGTGCCCGTGCCCGTGCCGTCCCCGATCTCAGAGCGCCGCCAGCGCCGCCGCCAGCCGGTCGACCGCGATGATCTCCAGCCCCGCGTCGCGCTCGAGCCGCGCCGCGTTCTGCGCCGGCAGGATGCACCGCTTGAAGCCGAGCTTCTTCGCCTCCGCCAGCCGCTGGTCGGCGAGCTGCACCGCCCGCACCTCGCCCGCCAGCCCGACCTCGCCGAACATCACCGTGTCGCCGTCGATCGCGCGCCCGCGGTGCGACGACGCCAGCGCGCAGACCACGCCGAGGTCGATCGCCGGCTCGGCCAGCTTCAGCCCGCCGGCGACGTTGACGAAGACGTCGAGCCCGAGGATGTCGTGACCCGCCCGCTGCGCGAGCACCGCCAGCAGCAGCGCCACCCGGTTGGCGTCGACGCCGGCGACCGTGCGCCGGCCGATCCCGGCCGCCGCCGGCGCCACCAGCGCCTGCACCTCGACCAGCAGCGGCCGCGTGCCGTCGGCCGACGCGACGACGACCGAGCCCGGCGCGCCGACCGGCCGCTCGGCGAGCAGCAACGCCGACGGCTCGGGCACCTCGACGAGCCCGCCGCCGCGCATCTCGAACACGCCGATCTCCTGCGTCGAGCCGAAGCGGTTCTTCTGCGCCCGCACGATCCGGTACGGGCTCGCCCCCTCGCCCTCGACGTGCAGGACGACGTCGACCAGGTGCTCGAGCGTCTTGGGCCCCGCCAGCCCGCCGTCCTTGGTCACGTGGCCGACCAGGATCGTCGGCACCCCGCTCGTCTTCGCGTAGCGCATGAGCCGCGCCGCGCACTCGCGCACCTGGCCGATCGCCCCCGGGATCGAGTCGAGCTCGCCCGTGTACACCGTCTGGATCGAGTCGACCGCCAGCACCGCCGGCGGCCTCGCCCGCGCGTGGCCGAGCACCACGTCGACGTCGGTCTCCGCCACCAGCCGCAGGTCCGGCCGCGCGGCCCCGATCCGCCGCGCGCGCAGCGCCGTCTGCGCCACCGACTCCTCGCCGGTCGCGTACAGCGCCGCTCCGCCGCCCGCGCCGATCCCGGCCAGCAACTGCAGGAGCAACGTCGACTTGCCGATGCCCGGCTCGCCGCCGAGCAGCACCAGCGACCCCGGCACCAGCCCGCCGCCCAGCACCCGGTCGAGCTCCGGCAGCCCCGTCGACAGCCGCGACCGCGCGTCCAGCTCGACCGCCTCCGTCGACGGCACCGGCGCCGCGCCATCGGCGACCAGCGCGCTCGACGCCCGCGGCGGCGCCGCCCCGACCACCTCCTCGACGAAGGTGCTGAACTCGCCACACGCCGGGCACCGCCCCAGCCACCGCGGCTCCGTGTGGCCGCAACCCTGGCAGCGGTGCACCGCGCGCGCGGCCTTGCCCTTCCTGGCGACGATGCTGCTCATGACCGGCCCACCCTACGCCGGGGGTCGGACACCTGCCGGCAACCTGCCGGGCTCGGCGGGGCGCGCCGGCGGTGCAGCGTCGCGCCTTCACCGACCGCGGGTCACCGTCCCGTAACCGAGGGAGACGCGCCTCACCGTTCCCTTCCGGCCCGGTGGCTGTCACCCTCCCGGGGCGAAGCGTCGTCCGACGCCCGGTTGGTATGATGACCGAGAGGCGCGCCCCGATGTTGCCCCGCGACGAGTGGCACGATCTCGCCAGGAAGCTCGACTGGGAATGGTCGTACGCGCCCGAGCGCGAGGCCTTCCCCGAGGAGGTGAGCGGCTCGCCGTGGCTGCCCGCCGCCGCGTGGGCTGCGTGGGACGAGCCGTACCGGACCTCCTACGGCGACTACGTCGCGACCCAGCACCAGAAGGAGCAGGACGTCCAGGCCGCGCTCGCCGCCACCAGCAGCGCCACCGCCGACCGCGCCTGGCAGAGCGCGGTCAAGCTGCACGCCGCCACGCTGCCGCTCGCCGAGTTCGCCGCCGTCGTCGGCAACCTGCGCGCCGCCCGCTTCGGCCGCGACAGCGCGTGGCGCTCGACCGCGCTGTTCGGCGCCCTCGACGAGCTGCGCCACACCCAGCTCCCCCTCGCCTACTTCCACGATCAGGTCGCCGCCGATCCGCAGCTCGACTGGACGCACCGCCTCTTCCACACCGACCAGTGGGTCGCGATCGCGGGCCGCCACCTCGCCGACGAGGTGCTGCTCACCGCCGATCCGATCGAGCTCGCGATCGGCACCAACTTCGTCTTCGAGACCGGCTTCACCAACCTCCAGTTCGTCGGCCTCGCGGCCCAGGCCGAGGCGGCCGGCGACCACCGCTTCGCGACGCTCCTGCAGAGCATCCAGACCGACGAGGCCCGCCACGCGCAGATCGGCGGCGCGGTGATGCAGACGCTCGTCGACGTCGATCCGGCGCGCGCGCAGGCGCTGGTCGACACCTGGTTCTGGCGGAGCTGGCTCTTCTTCGCGGTGGTCACCGGCTTCGCGATGGACTACCTGACGCCGCTCGCCCACCGGCGCGGCTCGTTCAAGGAGTTCGTCGAGGAGTGGATCCTCGATCAGTTCCAGCGGCAGCTCGTCGCCCACGGCCTGCGGCGGCCCTGGTACTGGGACCTCTTCGTCGACGCGCTCGACAGCTACCACCACATGGTCTACGCGGCCGCGTACACCCACCGCGCGACCGTCTGGTTCGACCTCGCGGCGCCCGGCCCCGACGAGCGCGCGTGGCTCGCGCAGAAGTACCCGCGCACGTGGGACCAGCTCGACCCGGTGTGGGCCCGCATCGGCGAGCGCTGGCGCGCCGCCGGCCCCGAGGTCGAGTGGTACACGCACGGCGCCACGCCGGTCGGCTTCTGCGACCTGTGCCAGCTCGTGCTGTGCGGCGGCACGCCGTACCACAACACCGCCGTCACCCACGTCCACGACGGCAAGAAGTACATCTTCTGCTCGGAGCCGTGCCTGTGGATCTTCGAGCGCGCGCCCGAGCGCTACGCCGGCCACCAGGACGTCGTCAAGCGCATCCTCGCCGGCAAGGCGCCCGGCAACCTGATCGCGCTGGTGCGCGACTACTTCGGCCTCGCCGAGGACGTCTGGGGCAAGGACCTCGCGGGCGGGCGCTACCCCTGGCTGCGCGCAAAGGCCACGTGAGCGACCGCGAACGTTCCACGGGGACGCCGGGACGCGCGGGGGCACGCGTTCGGTCGGGGCTCTGTCCCTGGTTGCCCCGGCGAGGTGCTCGTCAGCCTTCGTGGTGGAGGTCCTAGGTGCTGGTCCCGCTCTACGGCTTCCTGCGCGGCGACACGATGGGCCTGCTCGTGCTGGTCCACGACCACGACACGATCGAGACGGTGGCCGCGACGCTCCAGCAGGCGGCCGCCGCGCGGGTCGCGCCTCGCGCCGGCGCGCGCGTTTACGTGCGCGGGCGCGCGCTCGAGCCGACCGACACCGTCGCGCAGGCCGGCCTGACCGCGCTCGATCGCATCGACGTCATCCCGGTCGCCGGCGGGAGCGCTTGATGGCCTTCCGGGAGGTCGCCCGCGTCGACGAGCACTGGCCCGGCGACCTGCGCGGGGTCGTCGTCGACGGCCGCAAGGTCGTGCTCGTCCGCGTCGGCGAGGCGATCTGCGCCTATGAAGACCGCTGCCCGCACCTGGGCGTGCCGCTCAGCCAGGGCACCGTCTCGCGCGGCATCCTCCGCTGCCGCGCGCACCACCACGAGTACGACGCGCGCACCGGCGCCGGGGTCAACCCGCGCGGCGAGGCGCTGGTCCGCTTCCCGGTGAAGCACGAGGGCGACCACATCCTCGTCGACGTCGACGTCGCCGGGGGGCCGGCCGCCGCGCGGGCGCCGGCCGCCGACGACCTGGTCGGCCCGGTGCTGATCGCCGGCGAGGTCGGCGCCGCGATCGTCGCCGCCCTGCGCGCGCAGAACCCGGGCCTCACCGTCCACGATCGCGGCGCGTACCTGCGCGTGCTGGTCGCCGGCCGCTGCGTGCTCGGCCGCGCCGCCGTCGAGCGCGCGCTCGGCCGCCCGGTGCGGCTGCGCGCCGAGCTCGAGCAGGTGATGCCCTCGTTCAAGGGCCGCCTCGCGCTCTCCGACGACGAGGCGACCTGGAGCGCCGCCGGCCGATGACCGTCCGCCGCACCTGGTGGCACCTCGAGGGGCTCGGCCGCGCGCCGACCGAGTACGAGCGCGTGTCGACGAAGCTCCTCTACTACCCGGGGCGCGGCTTCGAGGTCGACACGCCGGTCGCCGCCTGGTACCGGCGCCACCAGCAGGGCTCGCCGCTGTCGGCCCCCGACTGGGACGGCTTCGTCGATCCGCGCGAGACGACCTACCGCGGCTACGTCGCGCGCCAGACCGCGAAGGAGGCCCGCGTCGACGAGCGGTGGCGCGTTGCCGCCGAGACCGGCGCCGACCACCGCCTGACCGCCGCGTGGCTCGCCGCGCTCGAGGAGGTGCTGCCGGTCCTCCGCTTCCCCGTCCACGGCCTGCAGATGGCGGCCGCGTACGTCGGCCACATGGCGCCGGGCGGACGGCTGGTGATCGCGGCCGGCCTCGAGGCCGCCGACGAGCTCCGCCGCGTCGAGCGGATCGCCCAGCGCATGCGCCTCGTCCAGCGGGTGCGCGCCGGCTTCGGCGAGACGAGCAAGGCCGCGTGGCAGACCGCGCCGCGCTGGCAGCCGTGGCGGCAGGTCGTCGAGCGGCTGCTCGTCACCTACGACTGGGGCGAGGCGCTGGTCGCGCTCGGCCTGGTCGTCAAGCCCGCCTTCGACGCCCAGTTCGGCGTGCAACTCGCCCGCCGGGCCGAGCGCGCGCGCGACGTCGCGCTGGCGGTGATGCTCGCCTCGTTCGCCGACGATCTCCGCTGGCACCATGCGTGGGCGCAGGCGGCGGTCGCGTTCGCCATCGAGGCCGCGCCCGCCAACCGCGACGTGATCGAGGGCTGGCGCGCGCGCTGGCAGCCGCCGGTCGACGCCGCGGTCGCCGCGATGGCGCCCTGGTTCGAGGAGGAGGCGCCATGATGCCGCCCAGGCCCGCCCCCTCGCCGCCGCCGGCGCACGCCGAGAGCGACCTCGAGACCCGCTTCCGCACCATGGCCGATCACGCGCCGGTGCTGCTCTGGATGGCCGGCGCCGACGCGCGCTGCGACTACTTCAACCAGGGCTGGCTGCGCTTCACCGGCCGCCCGCTCGAGGACGAGGTCGGCTCCGGCTGGGCGGCCGGCATCCACCCCGAGGACTTCCAGCGCTGCATGCACACGTACATGGACTCGTTCGTGGCGCGCCGGCCGTTCGCGATGGAGTACCGCCTGCGCCGCCACGACGGCGCCTACCGGTGGATCCTCGATCAGGGCGCGCCCCGCTTCGATCCCGACGGCAGCTTCGTCGGCTTCATCGGCTCGTGCGTCGACATCGAGGAGCAGCGGCAGGCGCGCGAGGACCTGCGGCGCGTCAACGACGAGCTGGTCGTCCGCGTGCGCGAGCGCGAGATCCTGCTGCGCGAGGTCCACCACCGGGTCAAGAACGACCTGCAGGTCATCGCCAGCCTGCTCGGCATCCAGGCCCGCCGGCTCGCCGACGAGGACGCGGTCGCCGCCCTGCTCGAGTGCCAGAGCCGCGTCGAGACCGTCGCCCTCGTCCACGAGCAGATCTACCAGACGCGCGATCTGTCCCGCATCCCGTTTGCCCCGTACGTGCGGCGGCTGGCGGCCGGCGTCTTCCGCGCGCTCGGCGGCGCCGGCCCGATCGAGCTGGCGATCGACGTCGACGACGTCGTGCTCTCCGTCGAGGAGGCGATCCCGTGCGGGATGATCCTCCACGAGCTGCTGGGCAACTGCCTCAAGCACGCGTTCCCCCGCGCGCGCGGCGGCCACGTGTCGGTCGGCGTCCACGCGCTGCCCGGCGGCCGCCTCGAGCTGGAGGTCGCCGACGACGGCGTCGGCCTGCCGCCCGGCTTCGATCCCGCCGAGACGACGTCGGTCGGCTGGCGGCTCATCCTCGCCTTCGTCGAGCAGCTCGACGGCCGGCTCGAGCTCGAGAGCCGCGGCGGCGCGACGGTGCGGGTCACGGTCGAGGTCGGCCACGACGCCCTCACGGGAGAGAAGCGATGACGTCCATCCTGATCGTCGAGGACGAGCGCGTGGTCGCCCAGGACCTCGCCGAGAGCCTGCGCCGCCTCGGCTACGACGTCTGCGGCAGCGTGGCGTCGTCGGACGAGGCGCTGGCCCAGGCCGAGGCGCGCCAGCCGGATCTGGTGCTGATGGACGTCCGCATCCGCGGCCAGCGCGACGGCATCGAGACCGCGCGCATCCTCCGCCGGCGCCACGACACGCCGGTCGTCTACCTGACCGCGTTCGCCGACGAGGCGACCGTCAACCGGGCGCGCGACACCGAGCCGTACGGCTACCTGATCAAGCCGTTCCGGGTCCCCGAGCTGCGGAGCGCGATCGAGATCGCCCTCTACAAGCACGACCTCGACAACCGGCTGCGCGCGCGCGAGCGGTGGATCTCGACGATCCTCCGCTCGATCGCCGACGCCGTCGTCGCCATCGATCCAGGCGGCGTCGTCACCGTCATCAACGACGCCGCCGAGGTGCTGGTCGGCGACGCGGTCGGCCACCGCCTCGCCGACGTCCTCACCCTGTTCGACGAGCCGACCGGCGCGCTCGTCGACGACCTCGGCGCCCGCGCGCTCGCCGAGCACCGCACCGTCGTCGCGTCGGGCCGCGTCGTCCTCCGCGGCAACCACGGCGAGCGGCCGGTCGAGGCGAGCGCCACCCCGATCCTCGACGATCGCGGCCTCCTCGGCGCGGTGGTCGTGCTGCGCGACCTGACCGCGCAGCGCCGCCTGCAGGAGCAGATCGTCCACCACGATCGCCTGCGCGCGCTCGGCGCGCTGGCCGCCGGCGTCGCCCACGAGATCAACAACCCGCTCACCTACGTGCTCGGCGGCGCCAGCTTCCTCGGCGAGCTGACCCGCCACGGCCACCAGCTCCCGCCGTCGGCGATGGACGCGATCGACGAGATCATCCACGGCGCGTGGCGCGTGCAGCGGATCGTGTCGGACCTCGGCGTGTTCGGCCGCGGCGAGGCGGAGGCGGCCGGTCCGGTCGACGTCCTCGCCACCGTCGGCTGGGCGATCCGCGTCACCGCCCACGAGCTGCGGCCGCGCGCGCAGGTGGTGACGCACCTCGAGCCGGTGCCGCCGGTGATCGGCACCGACGCCCGCCTCGGCCAGGTGATGGTCAACCTGCTCACCAACGCGGCGCAGGCGATCGCGGCGGCGCCGGCCGGCGACCACCGGGTGACGGTGACGACCGCGGTAGACCGCGACGGCGACGTCGTCATCACCGTCGCCGACACCGGCATCGGCATCGCGCCCGCCAACCGCGACCGCATCTTCGATCCGTTCTTCACCACGCGGCCGGTCGGCGGCGGCAGCGGCCTCGGCCTGTCGATCTGCCACGGCATCGTCGCGGCGATGCACGGCGCGATCACCGTCGACAGCATGCCGGGCGAGGGCGCGACGTTCCGCGTGCGGCTGCCGGCGGCGCCGTCGGCGTCCGGCTCGATCTGGACGCAGACCGACGCCCGGCGCGGCCGCGTCCTCGTCGTCGACGACGAGCCGCCGGTGCTCGCGCGCCTCGAGGCGATCCTCGGCGGCGCCCACGACGTCGTCGCCGCCGGCAGCGGCCGCGAGGCGCTCGCGATCGTCGACGCCGACCGCAACTTCGACGTCATCGTCTGCGACCTCGGCATGCCGGGGCTGACCGGCCTCGACGTCTACGAGCGCATCCGCTCGACCTACCCCGAGCTGGCGACGCAGGTCATCTTCCTGACCGACGAGCACTTCTCGCCGCGCGCCCACGCGATCATGGAGTCGAGCCTCGCCGCGGTCATCGCCAAGCCGATCGACGCCGACGAGCTGCTGGCGCTCGTCGACGCCCGCGTCCCCCGCGGCGACGCGTAGCGGCGGGCCCGAGCCTCACCGGAAGGTGGCTGGAGCGGATCCGAGGGAGGCGAGCAGCTACGGATATCCGCCCCGAGCGGCGGATCTCCGGGGAGAGGAACCTCGCGATGCTCGGTTCCCGGCTTCAGACTCATCTTCGACAGCGAGATCCCTGCCGGGACGTTGGCACGGGAGGAACTTCGACGGGTTGGGACGACTTCGTCGCCGCGCGAGTCGAAATGTAGTGCCTAAAACGTAGCGGACCCCACAGGTCGCGGACTTGCACTTTGTGAGGACAGTGCCGATCGTTGGGACGTGTTCTTCCGGGTCAAGCGTAGCGTCCAGCCGAGCGGCACGTACGAGTACCTTCAGCTGGTCGAGTCGCGACGCGACGAGGGCCAGGTGCGGCAGCGCGTGCTCGCGAACCTCGGGCGGCTCGACCAACTGGTCCGCGA
>DASZXE010000536.1:0-3801 GCA_035546475.1 Kofleriaceae bacterium | reverse complement strand
GCCGATACGCCGCTGATGCGGCAGTTCCTCGACGTCAAGGAGAGGTACCCGGACGCGATCGTGTTCTTCCGGCTCGGGGACTTCTACGAGATGTTCTTCGAGGACGCGACCGTCGCCGCCGGGCTGCTCGACCTGACGCTGACGACGAGGGACAAGGGCAAGCCGGACGCGGTGCCGATGTGCGGCGTGCCGCACCACGCGGCGCGCGGCTACGTGGCGCGCCTGACCGAGCTGGGCCACCGGGTCGTCATCGCCGAGCAGGTCGAGGACCCGAAGCTCGCGCGCGGGCTGGTCAAGCGCGAGGTCGTCCGCGTCGTGACGCCGGGCGTGGTCGTCGACGAGGAGGCGCTCGATCCGAAGGCGGCGCGCTTCGTGGCGGCGGTGGTGCCCGGACCGGCGGAGGCCGAGGCGCCCTCGGGGCGCAGCGCGCGCGCCGACGCGAGCGCGCGGGCGGTCGAGGACGCGAGCGCGCCGCGCTGGGGGCTCGCGTACCTCGACGTCACGACCGGCGAGTTCCGGGCGACCGAGCTGGCGACGGTCGCGGCGCTCGCCGACGAGCTGGCGCGGGTGGGGCCGCGCGAGGTCATCGCGAGCAAGGAGCTGCTCGGCGGCGAGGCGATCGCGCCGCTCCGCCGGGTGCGGACGGTGTGGACGGCGGCCGACGTGCCCGCGCTGGCGGAGGCGGGCGCGCTGCTCGACGGCGCCCTGGCCGAGCGGATCGACTCGCAGGCGGCGCCGCGGGCGGTGCGCGCGGCGGCGGCGGTGCTCGCGTACGCGCGCGCGACCCAGCCGGCCGGCGCGCTGCCGGTGTCGCGGCTCGCCTTCTACGATCCGGCGGCGACGGTCGTCCTGGACGAGACGGCGATCGCGAACCTCGAGCTGACCGAGACGCTGATCGGCGCGCGGCGCGACGGCAGCCTGCTCGCGCTCCTCGACGAGACGGCGACGTCGCCGGGCGCGCGGCTCCTGCGGCGCTGGTTGCTCTATCCGCTGACCGAGGTCGCGGCGATCCGCCGGCGGCACGACGCGGTCGAGTGGCTGGTCGCGCGGCCGGAGGTCGGGCGCGCGTTGCGCGAGCTGCTGCGCACGATCGGCGACCTCGAGCGGCTCGCCGGCAAGTGCACGCTCGGCGTCGCGCAGCCGCGCGACCTGGGCCGGATCCGCGACGGGCTGGCGACGATGCCGGAGCTGGTGATGACGATGGTGGCGGCGGCGGGGGAGGGCGGGCTCGAGCCGGTGCCGGCGCTGCTCGACGTCGCGCCGGCGGCGACCCGCGCGCTGGCGGCGCTGGTCGAGCGGCTGGCGGCCACGCTCGTCGACGAGCCGCCGGCCCTGCTCAAGGACGGCGGCGTGATCCGCGCCGGCGTCGACGCGACGGTCGACGAGTGCCGGCGGCTCGCCGACGGCGGCAAGGACGCGATCCTCGCCATCGAGGCGCGGGAGCGCGAGCGCAGCGGCATCGGCAGCCTGAAGGTCCGGTACAACCGCGTCTTCGGCTACTACATCGAGATCTCGCGCAGCCAGCTCACCAAGGTCCCTTCCGACTACCAGCGCAAGCAGACGGTCGCGACCGGCGAGCGGTACGTGACGCCCGAGCTGGCCGAGCTCGAGGCGAAGGTGCTCGGCGCCGAGGAGACGCTGGCGGTGCGCGAGGCGGAGCTGTTCAAGGGCCTGGTCGGCGAGGTGGCGGCGGTCGCGCCGGCGGTGATCGCGGCGGGGGCGGCGATCGCGACCGTCGACGTCCTCCTCGCGCTGGCGACGGTCGCCAACCGCCGCGGCTTCTGCCGGCCGATCGTCGACGACGGCGCGGTGCTCGACATCGCCGACGGCCGCCACCCGGTCGTCGAGGCGGTGGTGCCGGCGGGGACGTTCGTGCCGAACGACGCGCGGCTCGACTGCGACCGCGAGCAGATCCTGCTGGTGACCGGGCCGAACATGGCGGGCAAGTCGACCTACCTGCGGCAGGTCGCGCAGATCGTGCTGCTCGCGCAGATGGGCTCGTTCGTGCCGGCGGCGCGGGCGACGATCGGCGTGTGCGACCGGGTCTTCACCCGCGTCGGCGCCGCCGACAACCTGGCGCGCGGCGACTCGACGTTCATGGTCGAGATGCGCGAGACGGCGGCGATCCTCGGGCAGGCGACCCGGCGCTCGCTGGTCATCCTCGACGAGGTCGGGCGCGGCACGTCGACGTTCGACGGCGTGTCGATCGCGTGGGCGGTCGTCGAGTACCTGCACGACGCGATCGGCGCGCGCACGCTGTTCGCGACGCACTACCACGAGCTGACGGCGCTCGCCGAGAGCCGGGCGCGGCTGCGCAACGTCGCCGCGCAGGTGCGCGAGCACAAGGGCGAGGTCGTCTTCCTCCGGCGCATCGCGCCCGGCGGCGCCAGCCGGAGCTACGGCATCGACGTCGCCCGGCTCGCCGGGCTGCCGCGCAGCGTGATCGCCCGCGCCCGCCAGATCCTCGGCCGGCTCGAGACCGGCAACAGCCTCGGCGGCTCGGCCCAGCTCTCGCTCCTGCCGCTCGCCGCCCCGCCGGCCGAGGCTTCGTCGCCGGTCGTCGCGCGCCTCCGTGAGCTCGACGTCGATCACCTCCGACCGATCGACGCGCTCAACGCCCTCGCCGAGCTGAAGGCGCTCCTCACGTAGTCCCCGCCGCCGTCCGGGTCTCGTCTCCCCGCTCGCCCTGAGCGAAGGCGGATAGCGCCGGAGTCGAAGGGCGAGCGCGGTCCTTCGTCTTCGGGTCGCGGTCGCTCGGCCTGCGCTCGGGACGAACGGGAACAGGCGATCCACCATGATCGCCGTGGCGAGGTACCAGGCCCCCGCCGCAGCCTGGCCAGGGGTGGGCGCCGGCGGTCCGGATGACGTAGGATGAGCGCCGTGACGGCAAGCAGCGACGACGCCGGCGACCGCGCGAAGGCCGAGTCGGACATCCGGGCCCAGGTGAGCGCGGGCCGCGGCGACGACGCCACCACCTCCACGCTGGAGCTGTACGGCGCGGAGGTCTACGGCTTCCTCCACGCGCTCGCGCGCGACGAGGACCTGGCGAGCGAGGCGTTCTCCCGCTGGAGCGAGGACGTCTGGCGGGGCCTTTCGAGCTTCCGCTGGGACGCGAGCCTTCGCACCTGGGTCTACGCCCTCGCGCGCAATGCGCTCCACCGCATCCGCCGCGATCCGCGCCGCAAGGCCGAGCGCAACCTGCCGCTGTCGGAGCACAGCGCGGTCGCGCGCATGGTCGACCGCGTCCGCACCCAGACGGTGCCGTTCCTCCGCAGCGAGGTGAAGGACGAGCTGCGCGCGCTGCGCGACGCGCTCGACCCCGACGACCACGCGCTGCTGGTCCTCCGCCTCGATCGCAAGATGGCGTGGAAGGACATCGCCCGCGCCCTCGCCGAGCCGACCGACAGCGACACCGACCTCGAGCGCCGCGCCGCCGCGCTCCGCAAGCGCTTCGAGCGGGCCAAGGACCAGCTCCGCGCCCTCGCCACCGCCCGCGGCCTGCTCAACTCCGACTGACCGGCGCGGACGAGGGCAGCCGTCCGGGACGGACGCCTGCGGGTCGCCGATGGACCGGCGCGGACGAGGGCCGCCGTCGGGGACGGGCGCCGGCGGGTCGCCGATGGACCGGCGCGGACGAGGGCAGCCGTGGGGGACGGGCGCCTGCGGGTCGCCGATGGACCGGCGCGGACGAGGGCAGCCGTCGGGGATGGGCGCGTGCGGGTCGCCGGCGGACCGGCACGGACGACGGCAGCGGTCGGCGATGGGCGCCTGCGGGTCGCCGATGGACCGGCGCGGACGATG
>DASZXE010000535.1:0-4031 GCA_035546475.1 Kofleriaceae bacterium | reverse complement strand
CGCGGGGACGCGGGACATCCAGCGGGCGAAGGCGTCGAGGAGGGCCTGCGGATCGTCCTGCGCGACCTCGGCGGCGGTGCGGCCGACGGCGGGCTCGAGGGTGTAGGTGACGCGGGTGCCGCCGTCCTCGGGATCGAAGCGGGCCGAGCCGCGCACCGCGTCGCGCTGGCCGATGCGCGGCGCCCACGAGACCTGCCGCGCCGCCGCGTCGTAGGTGTAGACGAGCGAGTAGGTGCGCGAGGTCGCGAACTCGAAGGCGACCTCGCGGGCCAGGCCGTCGTCGTGGGTGGCGACGACGCGCGCGCGGCGCAGGCCGGGCACCCAGCCGACCAGGCGATCGGCGTCGACGAACTGGCGCCAGCACGCCTGGGGGCTGCGCGGGATCAGCTTGCTCGCGGACGGCATCGGTACGGCTTCGCCTCCCTCGATCGTGGCTTCGACGTGGCGGTCGCGCGGCCCGGTCAGGCCGGCCCCGACGACGGGTCGGGATCGCGCAGGCCGAGCTCCTTCATCTTCATCTGCAGGCTCTTGCGGCTGATCTTGAGCAGCTTCGCCGCCTGGGTCACGTTGCCGCCGGTCTCGCCGAGCGCGCGGGTGATGACCTCGCGCTCGATGCGGCTGGTCTCGGCGCGCACGATGTCCTTCAGGCTGGTGTCGCCCGAGCGCTCGCCGCCGACCTCGTGCGGCGCCGAGTCCTCGTCCTCGTCGGACGTCAGCGCGGCGCCGGGCGCGGCCGCCACCGGCACCGCCGCGGTCGGGCCCGAGCCGGCGGCCACCGGCGCCGCGGCCGCCGCGCCCGCGGCGGCGGCGATCGTCGTCACCCCCGCCGGCGGCGTCGACGTCGGCGGCCCGGTCAGCTCGTCCGGCAGGTCGGCGCGCGTGATCGTCGGCCCGGCGCCGAACAGGATCGTCCGCTCGAGCACGTTCTCGAGCTCGCGGATGTTGCCCGGCCACGGGTGCGCCTCGAGCGCGGCGAGCGCGTCGTCGTCGATGGCGGTGACGTTCTTCTTCAGGCGCTCGTTGAAGCGGCGGATGATGTGGCGGACGAGCAGCGGCACGTCGCCCGCGCGCCGGCGCAGCGGCGGGATCTGCAGCGGCACGACGTTCAGCCGGTAGTAGAGGTCCTCGCGGAAGTTGCCGCGCGCGATCTCCTGCTCGAGGTCGCGGTTCGTCGCGGTGATGAGCCGGACGTCGACCTTGAGCGTCTTGATGCCGCCGACCCGCTCGAACTCGCTCTCCTGGATCGCGCGCAGGAGCTTCACCTGCATCTCGACCGGGATCTCGCCGATCTCGTCGAGGAACAGCGTGCCGCCGTCGGCCAGCTCGAAGCGGCCCGGCTTCGACGACACAGCGCCGGTGAACGCTCCCTTGTCGTAGCCGAACAGCTCCGACTCCATGAGCGTCTTCGGGATCGCGGCGCAGTTGATCTTGATGAACGGCCCGCCCTTGCGCGACGAGCTCTCGTGGAGCGCCTTGGCGACCAGCTCCTTGCCGGTGCCGCTCTCGCCGGTGATGAGCACCGTCGACGGCGAGTCGGCGACCTTCGCGATGACCTCGAAGACCGCGCGCATCTCCGCCGAGTCGCCGACCAGGCCGAAGCGCCCCTTGACCTCCTCGGTCGACGGGTAGGCGGCGAGCCGCGGCGCCGCCCGGCCGGCGACGACGTGGCGCACCGCCTTGTCGATGATCGCGCGGATCTGGTCCTGCTCGAACGGCTTCTCGATGTAGTCGAAGGCGCCGGCCTTGATCGCCTCGACCGCCTGGCCGACGGAGCCGTAGGCGGTGATCATGATGACCGGGAGCTGCGGCTGCGACTTGACCGCGTGGCGCAAGAGCTCCATGCCGTCGACGCGCGGCATGCGCAGGTCGGTGACCAGCACGTCGATGCCGTCGAGCAAGCCCATCGCCTCGTCGCCGGCGGTCGCCTGCACGACCTCGTGGCCGTCGCGCCGGAGGATCGCGGTCAGCACCCGACGGAGGTTGGGCTCGTCGTCGGCGACGAGGATGCGCGCGCGTTCGGTCACGAACCTCTTACCTAGCACCGATCGGCCGCCGCCGGGCCGCCGCCAGCGCTCCGCGATCCGCTGACGCACACTCCGCCAACCCGTGCGCCGACGGCGGCGTTATCCTGCGGCCGCATGACGGGGCACCTCGGAGAGGGCGAGACCCTCGCCCGGCTGGCCGCGGCCACGCCCGCGCGGCCGGTGGCGCTCGGCCGCTACGACGTCGTCGGCCGGCTGGGGCAGGGCGGGATGGGCACCGTCCACGACGGCGTCGATCGCGAGCGCGGCACGCGGGTGGCGCTGAAGACCCTGTCCGCCGTCGACGGCGCGGCGGCGCTGCGGCTCAAGCGCGAGTTCCGCGCGGTCGCCGACCTCGCGCACCCGAACCTGGCCGGCGCCTACGAGCTCGCCTGCGTCGACGGCCTGTGGTTCTTCGCGATGGAGCACGTCGACGGCGTCGGCTTCACCCGCTGGGCGCGCGGCCCGTCGCGCGACGAGCAGGCGACCGCGCGCATGCCGCTCACCCAGCAGGCGATCGACAGCGGCGCGCCGACCCAGGAGCTGACGGAGGAGCTCGCGATCACCCGCGCGCCCGCGCCCGCGCCGCCGGCGGCGTCGGCGCCGCTGCGTCCGCTGGCGATCGTGCGCGCCGCGCTCGCCGAGCTGGCCCGCGGCCTCGCCGCGCTGCACGCGGCCGGGCTGTGGCACGGCGACGTCAAGCCGGAGAACGTGCTGGTGCGCGCCGACGGCAGCGTGGTCGTCGTCGACTTCGGGCTCGTCGAGCCGGTCGACGAGCGCGGCGGCCGCGGCGGCCAGGGCGGCTCGACCGGCGGCACGCCCCTCTACATGGCGCCCGAGCAGCTCGGCGCCGGGCAACCTGGCCCGGCGAGCGACTGGTACGCGGTCGGCACGATGCTCTACGAGGTGCTGACCGGCCGGCTGCCGTTCGACGCCGAGAGCCTCCTCGATCTCTACTTCCAGAAGTCGCACCAGGTGCCGGTGGCGCCGCGCGAGCTGGTGCCCGAGGTGCCGGAGGACCTGTCGGAGCTGTGCATGTCGCTCCTGCAGGCGGCGCCCGAGCGGCGGCCGTCGGGCGCGGAGCTCGTGCGGCTGTTCGCCGGCGACGAGGTCGCGGGCCGGCTGGCGGCCGACGGGCCGGTGCGCTCCGGCTTCGTCGGCCGCAAGCGCGAGCTGCGCGTGCTCGAGCAGGCGTACGGGCTGGCGCGCGGCGGTCAGGCGATGGTCGTCCACGCCGTCGGGCCGTCGGGGATCGGCAAGACGGCGATGCTGCGCAGCTTCACCCGCGGCGTCGAGGACGTCGACGGCGCGATCGTGCTGCGCGGCCGCTGCTACGAGCGCGAGAGCGTGCCGTACAAGGCGTTCGACGGCATCGTCGACGCGCTCGCCGAGCGGCTGCGCGGCATCAAGGCGCGGCTGGTCGCGGAGCTGGTGCCCGCGCACGGGGCCGAGCTGGCGCAGGTGTTCCCGGCGCTGGCGGGGCTGCCGGGGCTGGTGGCGGCCGACGCGGTCGCGAGCGCGCCCGGCGTCGAGGCGGTCGAGCTGCGCCGGCGCGCGTGGGCGGCGCTCGCCGAGCTGCTCGATCGGCTCGCGGTCGCGCGGCCGCTCGTGCTGTCGATCGACGATCTGCAATGGGCCGACGCCGACAGCGCGGGCCTGCTGGCGACGCTGGTCGCCGATCCGGGCCGGCGACATCAGCTCGTGCTGGTCGGCTACCGCCAGGCCGACGCCGAGGCGAACCCGGTGCTGCGCGGCTACCTCGAGCTGGCGGCGCGGCTCGCGGCCGAGCGGCGGCTCGTCGAGATCGCGGTGGGACCGCTGCCGCGCGCCGAGGCGGAGCTGCTGGCGCGCACCGCGCTGCGCGGGCTCGGCGGCGCCGCCGACGAGGCGAGCCTGCGCTTCCTCGCCGACGAGGCCTCCGGCGTGCCGTTCTTCATCGAGGAGCTGGCCCGCTTCGCGGCGGCCGGGCGCGGGGCGCCGGCGCGGACGATCTCGCTCGACGACGCGATC
>DASZXE010000534.1:0-11862 GCA_035546475.1 Kofleriaceae bacterium | reverse complement strand
ACCGCGCCGCCACCGAGCGCGACGCCGACGATCACGCCGCCGCGCGCGACGCTGGCGACGACGAAGCTCGCGACGACGAAGCTCCCGATGACGAGGCTCGCGACGAGCGCGAGGACGACGCCCGCGAGGACGACGCTGACGAGGACGAAGCTCGCGACGAGCGCGAGGCCGTAGAGCGCGAGGACGAGCGCGGCGACGACGAGCGCGACGACGACGAGCGCGACGACGACGAGCGCGACGACGAGGAGAGCGACGACGACGAGAGCGACGAGCGCGAGGACGGGGATGGCGTTGCCCAGGCGCGAGAGCACGAGGGCGCTGTCCGCGCGCGCGACGACGAGGGGCGCGACGGGGAAGCAGGCGCTGTCCGCGCGCGCCAGGCCGAGGGGCGTGACGAGAGAGCAGGCGCCGACCGTGCGCGCCACGACGAGAAGAGAGACGCCAGGGAGCGCGAAGAGGAGGCGCGCGAGAAGGACGACCGCGCCGCGGCGGCCGAGCGCGCGGACGAAGAGCGAGCCGCCGCGGGCGCCGACGAAGACGAGGCCGACGAAGACGAGGCCGACCGCGCCAACGAGGCCGCCGACGGCCACGCCGACGACGACGCGGACGAGGCCGCCGTCATCCACGCGAAGCGGCCCGAGGCGGTCATCGAGGACGAGATCGAGGACGGCAGCGAGTCACAGCCGATCCTGCTGATGACCCCGCGCCGCTCCGGCGAGCTGCCCGCCGAGCCGGCCCCCGAGCCGGTCCGCGCGCAGGCGATCGTCGTCGAGTCGATCGACGACGCCTCCGGCCCGCTCCTCCTCACCGACCGCATGCGCCGCCGCGAGAAGCGCCGCCGCGAGAAGGGCACGATGATCGGCATCGGCCACCTCGGCCCGATCCCTCGCTCGATCGAGCCGACCCCGAGCCCGTACGCGCTGCCGCCGCACGCGCCGCCCGAGCCGCAGGCCACCGTCCCCGAGGCCTTCGCCGAGGACGCCGTCCAGACCGTCCGCGCCACCAGCCTCCGCTTCGAGGAGCACGACCCGCTCGACGACGGCTGGGGCGCCCCCGGCACCACCATCCCGCCCGGCTTCCTCGGCGCCGTCCCCATGGCCCTCGACGATCGCCCGTCCGAGCCGGTCTCGGTGCCGGTCGCCATCCCCGCCGCCGCGCCGGGCGCCGCCGCGATCACGCTCCCCGGCGCCGCGCCGGTGCCCGTCCCGGTGCCGCCGCCCGCCGCCGCGGCCTCGCTCTCGCAGCACGCCCGCCCCGGCGGCACCGGCAAGCTGCCCGCGAACCTGCCCGCCATCCCGCCGCCGCGCCTCACGCCGCCCGGCGCGCGCCCGGCCGCGACGCTGACGCCGCTCAACCGCAACCGCACCGTCGCCGGCGTCCCCGATCCCACCCGCCTCGCCGGCCTGCTGGAGGAGGCCTCGCAGCGCCTCGTCGAGCTCCTCCACGGCCTCGACGGCGCCAGCCACCGCGATCACGTCATCGCGATGCTGGTCGACTTCGTCGCCGAGTCGCACCACCGCGTCGCCTTCCTCGCGCTCCGCGCCGACGAGCTGACGCCGTTCATGCAGATCCCCGAGCCCGCGGGCCCGGCCGCCCGCCTCGACCTCCGCTCGGCCGCGACCTTCCAGGACGTCATCGGCACCCGCCTGCCCTACCGCGGCCCCATCTCCGACCCCGCCAGCCGCGAGCTGGTGCAGACCCTGTTCGGCTCCGCGACCGACGAGATGCTGCTCGTGCCGGTCGCCGTCCGCGACCGCGTCGTCGGCGTCATCTACGCCGACGGCCGCTACCGCCACTCGTTCGACGAGCACGTCACCGTCGCCGGCCGCGCCGCCGGCCTCGCCCTCGAGCGCATCCTCAAGACGCGCCGGCAGTGACGGCCGCGCCGCCCGGGCGGCGCGCCGCGCGTCACTTCATGCGGTCGTTCAGCTTGTCGGTCAGGTCGACCGACGGGTCGACCCACAGCGCCGCGCTGCGATCGACGACGATGTTCACGCCCTCGCTCTTGGCGAGGTCCTCGATGATCGGCTGCGCCTTCGACAGGACGTCCTGCAGCAGCTTCGTCCGCTCGCCGGCGAGGTCGCGCTCGAGCTTCACGTACACCTGCTGGAGGTCGACGAACTTCTTCTCGAGGTCGCTCTTCTTCGTCGCCAGCACGTCGGGCTTGAGCACCGCCGCCTGCTTGTCGAGCTCGGCCGCCTGCTTCTGGAGGTCCGCCTGCTGCTTGTCGAGCTCCGCCTGCTTCGCCTGCCGCGTCTTGTCGAACGACTCCGACGCCCGCTTGCCCGCCGGCGTGTCGTAGAGCGTCTTCTCCAGATCGATCACGGCGATCTTGGTGGTCGGCGGGCCGGCATCGACCGGCCGCGCGAGGGTGAGCGCGATGAGCCCGAACCCGACCGCCATGCCGACGGTGGTCACGAGGCTGGCCCGAGACGAGGCCCAAGACGAGATGGTGCTGGGAGTACGGGACATGCGGACCTCCGCCGAGGTACTACGCGGCAACCGGCCCGACGTCAAACAGTTCTGCGGGGCAGTTCCGCGGGGGTCACGGCGTCAGAAGGGGTTGCCGATGGTGAACTCGAAGACCAGGGGATCTTCCGTCTGGCCATCCGGTCGGGTCTGACGGTCGAGGGGGATGCCCCATTCAAACCGCAGCGGTCCGATCGGCGACTGCCAGCGGAACCCGAAGCCGACCGACTTGCGCAGGCCGGTCGTCAACGACGACGGGATGCGGAAGCACGGGTCGAACTTCGGCGACAGCGTCGTCGACACACTCGACAGGCCCGAGCAGTAGCGCGCCTCGAGGTTGTAGGCGTTGCCCATGTCGAAGAACACCACGCCCGAGATCTGCAGCCGCTTGAGCAGCGGGAACTCGACCTCGCTGTTCCAGATCACCTCCATGTTGCCGCCGAGCGGCAGCGCCTGCAGGCTCTGGTCGGGGTTGCGGCCGGTCAGCAAGAGCGGCCCGAGCGAGCGCGGCCGGTAGCCGCGCACGTCGTAGATGCCGCCGATGAGGTAGCGCTCGGCGATCGGCACGCCCAGCGGATCCGTGCTGGTCGTCACGCCGACCTCGCCGTTGAGGCGCAGCAGGAACGGCCCCCAGATCTTCTTGTAATAGCGCGAGTTCGCGTCCCACCGGACGAAGACGTTCTCGGAGCCGGTCGCCGCGCCCGCGTACTCGACGGACAGGTTGTGGTACCAGCCGCCGGTCGCGAACAGGCGGTTGTTGCGCGAGTCCCACTGCCACGACGCGCGCACCGACGAGGTGACGCCGCCGCGGAACAGGTTGGCGACCGCCTCGCTGTCGATCGGCTGGCTGATCGCGCCGATCGTCGTCAGGCCGTTGGTCGCCGTCGTGATGCCGACGTCCTCGAGCTTGTAGGTCAGGTAGGCGTGCTGGTAGTACGAGATCGGATAGCCGGCGGTCAGGCTGAAGCCGGCCGACTTGCGGGCGAAGGTGTCGAACGCGCGGAGCTGGTTGTAGAGCTCGATCGCGAAGGTCCAGTTCGAGTCGAGCAGGTACGGCTCGACGAAGCGCAGGAGGAAGAGCTGGCGCAGGCTCGAGAGCTGCGCCTGCAGCGCCAGCTCCTGGCCGCGGCCGAACAGGTTGTTCTGCGACACCTGCGCCTGGGCGATGAAGTTCTCCACCGACGAGAAGCCGGCGCCGATCTGGAACGTGCCGGTCGGCCGCTCGGAGACCTGCACCTCGACCTCGACCAGCTCGTCGGAGCTGCCGCGCTTGGTCGACACCTGGACGTCGTCGAAGAAGCCGAGCGCGAGGATGCGCCGCTTCGACGCCTCGAGGTTGGTCGCCGAGTAGAGCTCGCCCTCGCTGATCTTCATCTCGCGGCGGATCACCTTGTCGCGCGTCTTCGAGTTGCCGCGGATGGTGATGCGCTCGAAGTACGCCTTCTTCCCCGACTCGATCTCGTAGACGAGCGAGATGGTCCGCTTGTCCATGTCGGGGATCGTCATCGGGTTGATGTTCGCGTAGGCGTAGCCCTGGTCCATGTAGTAGTCGGACAGCCGCTCGCGGTCGCCGGCGATGGTCGCGCGGCTGAAGCGGTCGCCCGGCTTCGCCTTGATCTTCGCGCGGTGCGCGGCCTCGTCGCCGATCAGCCCGCCCTTGAACTGGATGTCGCCGATCGTGAAGACGGGGCCCTCGTCGATCGGGATCGAGACGTACATGTACTTCTTGTCGCGCGACAGCTCGAGCTGCGGCGTGCCGAGCTTCACGGCCGCGTAGCCGCGGTCCCAGTAGAGGGCGTTGATGATGAGCAGGTCGCGCTCGAAGTCCTTCTCGTTGAAGGTGCCGCCCTGCGACAGGAACGACAGCGCCCCGCCCTTGCGGGTCGCGATCGAGTTGCGCAACTCGTCGTCGGAGATGGCGTGGTTGCCGATGAACTCGACGTCGCGGATCTCGACCTTGCTGCGCTCCTCGACGGTGAACCAGACGTCGACCTCGGCCTCGTTGACCGGCCGCACCTCGTAGTCGACGGTGGCGAGGTAGTAGCCCTGGTCGACGTAGAGGTCCGCGATCTTGTCGCGGTTCTGCTTCACCTTGCCGATGTCGAGGACCTCGTCGCGATCGAGGTCGACGACCTCGTTGATCTTGTCGAGCGACAGCTCGTGCGCGCCGTCGATGAGCACCTTGCGGATCGACGGCTTCTCCTTGACGGCGAAGGTGAGGATCGCGCCGCCGCCCGGGCCGAGGCTGGCCTCGACGACGACGTCGGAGAACAGCTTCATCTTCCACAGCGAGCGGATGTCGTCGCGGATCTTGCTCGGGTCGATCGTGCCGCCCGGCAGCGACTTCAGGTTGACGCGGATCGCCTCGTCCTCGACCTTGCGGTTGCCGCGGAACTGGATGCGATCGATCGGCCGGCCCGCCATCCGCGGGATCGGGCCAAGGTCCTCGTCGTCGCCGGTGCCGTCGTCGGGCGCGCCGGCCTGATCGCCGGGCTGATCGCCGGGCTGCGGCTCGGGGTCGTCGTCGCCGGGGCCGGCCTGAGGCTGAGGCTGCGGCGCCGGCGCGGGGGTCGGAGCCGGCGACTGCGCGCGCACCGGCCGCGCGATCGCGACGAGCGCGAAGGCCAGCGCCAGCGCGAGCGCGGCGCCGAAGGTGCGGCCCGCCCTCACAGCCCCACCTCGGCGGGCACGAGGCGGCCGCCGTCGATCATCTGCAGGCGGCGCGGCATGTGGCGGGCCAGCTCCGGGCTGTGGGTGACCACGACCAGCGTCGATCCGTGCTCGCGGTTGAGCTCGATGAACAGGTCCTGGATCTCGTGGCCGGTGTGGCGGTCGAGGTTGCCGGTCGGCTCGTCGGCGAGGAGCAGCGCGGGCCGCAACATCATCGCGCGGGCGAGCGCGACCCGTTGCTGCTCGCCGCCCGACAGCTCGGACGGCCGGTGGGTGAGCCGGCGCGACAGGCCGACGCGATCGAGGATCTCGACGGCGCGCGCGCGCGCGGCGTCGCCCGGCATGCGCTGGATGATCGCCGGCATCATCACGTTCTCCAGCGCGGTGAAGTCGGGGAGCAGGTGGTGGAACTGGAAGACGAAGCCGATCTTCCGGTTGCGGAAGTGGGCCAGGCGCTCCGGCCCCATCGTCGTCAGCTCCTCGCCGTCGAAGACGATCGAGCCGTGGGTCGGCAGGTCGAGCGTGCCGAGGATCTGCAGGAACGTCGACTTGCCGACGCCCGAGGCACCCAGCACCGCGACCATCTCGCCCGGCTCGAGGTGCAGCTCGACGTCCTCGAGCACGACCAGCGTGTTGCCGCCGTGGACGTACTTCTTCGAGAGGCCGACGATGTCGATCTTCGCGCCGCGGTGGGTGGCCGCCGGCGCGGCGGCTGCCGGCGCGACGCGATCGCCCGGAACGTCTGGATCGCCGGGGCCGGACGTGGTGGGCGCGTCGTGGACCGGTGCGGCGGTGGGGTCGTCGTTCACGGGAATCTCGAAGGAGCGCAGGAACTTAGTCGGAGGCGTGCACACGTGTCAATTCGCTTTGGACTGCGCCTTGCCGTGTGCGGTTGCCCGCCGATCTGCCCGCTGCCCTCCCCGTGCCCGTGCCGGTGCCCGTGCCCGCTACAGGCCGACGGACGCGCCCAGCGTCCACAGGCGGACGCCGCCCTCGGCGCCGTCCTCGGTCGTGAACTCGTCCTGGCTCAGCTCCGCCCACAGCGAGGCCTGGCCGAGCAGCGGCGCGGTCACCCGGTATTCGAGGCCGCCGCCGCCGACGTAGCCGCTGCCGGTGCCCGACACGGTCGTCATCTGGCTGTCGCCGAGCCACAGCCGCTCGGCGCCGAGCCGGCCGTACGCGGCGAGGTGGCTGCCGAGCGGGAACGCCAGCCGGAGGTGGATGCCGGCGACGGTCGCCTCCGAGTCCGCGAGGCCGAAGCGCGACAGGCTGGCCTCGATCGCCAGCCGGCCGAAGCGCTCGCCGAGCGCGAAGCGGCCGTTGCCGCCCTGGTCCCCGGTCGCCGCGACCTTGAGGTCGCCCTGCAGCGCGGGCTCGCCGCCGAGGCCGAGCGAGAGGTAGCTGCCGGCGGAGGCGACGGCCGGGGCGGCGATCGTCGCGAGGCCGGCGAACGTCAGGACGCGGAGGGACGTGGCACGCATCCCAGCCGATGCTGCAACGAGCGTGCCTCGGGCGCCGACCAACGGCGCCCGTGTCCTCGCGCGCGCTTGCCGCCGCCGCCCCGCGCCGACGTGAGCGTGCGTTCACGCCCGGTCGCGACGCGCGCGCCCGTCACCCGCGGAACGTCAGAGCTTCTCGAGGCCCCCCGGCGAGCGCCGCGCGCGCTCGACCCTCTCTCCAGGCCTCACAGCTTCTTGAGGCCCACCGCCGGCCGGAGCTGCGCGGCGAGGACGCTGGGATAGATCGTGGCGGCCACGCTGATCAGCACGCCTGCGGCGAAGATCACGGCGACCGTCATCGGGTCGACCTCCACCGGCAGCGTGCTCATGTAGTAGACGTCCGCCGGGATCGGGAAGCCGTAGAAGTGCAGGTAGCCGCACAGGCCGAGGCCGATCGCGACGCCGAGCACGCTGCCGATGAGGCCGATCAGCGAGCCCTGGATCACGAACAGCAGCACGACCTCCCGGTCGCTCGCCCCCAGCGTCTTGAAGAGCGCGATCTGCCGGCCCTTCTCGACGACGATCATGATGAGCGTGCCGACGATCGAGAACGACGCGACGAGGATGATGATCGCGAGGATGATGAACATCGCGATCTTCTCCAGCTTGAGCGCGCTGAAGAGCTGCCGGTTGAGCTCCTTCCAGCCCTGCACGTGGTAGGCGGGCCCGAGCGCCTTCGAGATCCGCGCGACCACGGTGTCGACGTCGTCGGGGTCGGTGATGCGGATCTCGATCCCCTCGACCGCGTCGCCCATCCGCAGGAACTGCTGCAGCGACTCGAGCGTCACGTACACCAGCTTGAGGTCGTACTCGTACATGCCGGTGTAGAAGACGCCGGCGACCCGGTAGTCGCGGTTGAACGGGATCGGCGTGCCGTTGGCGTCCGGGTTCATCGGGTCGGCCAGCGGCGAGACCAGGCGCACCTCCTGGTTGGTGTAGACGTGGATCGTCTTCTCCAGCTCGCGGCCGACCAGGATGCCGGGCAAGGTCGAGATGCGCGAGGTGCCGGTGAGCGGGCGCGGCGGCGGGGTGTCGCCCGAGAAGTCGCGCGGCGCGCCGTCGTCGACCTCGTCGCCGCCGGCGAAGTCGTCGGGCGCCGGATCGACGGGCGGACCGCCGAGCAGCACGCGCGCGTCGCCGCCGTAGTCGGGCGGTAGCTCGGGGTGCGCGCCGTCGGACCGCGCGGGGCCGGCGTCGGCCGCGCCGCCGCTGTAGTCGATCGGCTCGCCGCCCTCCTCGAGATCCGGCGGCGCCGGATCGACGACCGGCTTGCTCGGATCGCGCGGCGGCGCCGGCTCCTGCTCGGGCTCCTCGTCCTGCACCAGCGGCGGGAGGTTGTCGAGACCGTCCTTGTCGACGAGGAACCGGGCCAGGTCGGTGACCTTCACCGCGGTCGGCACGTCGATGCCCTTGATGACGACGTTGTGGTAGTTGCCGTTCGACGCGATCACGACCTCGCTGGTCGCGAACGGCGTCGACGCGACCACGCCCGGCACCTTGGCGACGCGGTCGCGGATCTCCTCCCACTCGGTGAACTCGCCGTCCTCCTTGCTCACCTGGATGTGGGCGTTGGAGCCGAGGATCTTGTGGCGCAGGTGGCCCTCGAAGCCGTTCATCACCGACAGCACCGTCACCAGCGCGGCGCCGCCGATGCTGACGCCGACCACCGACACGGTCGTGTAGAAGGTGAAGAACAGCCGGACGAGGAAGACGTACGGCATCACCGCGGCGACGATCGCCAGGCCGATCGCCGAGTAGGTCAGCGCGGAGTAGCCGAAGCCGTGCTCGTGGCTGATCTTCGCCGGCGTGAGCAGCGTCTCGCCGTAGATGAGCTGCGCCGCGCCGAGCAGGCCGCCGGCGGCCGCCAGCGCGATCGGGATGCAGAGCAGCGCGAGCCAGCTCACGTGGATCGGCCGCGCCATCAGGTAGCGCCGGGCGACGAAGTTCTGGAAGCGGCGCTTCACGGGCGGCTGCCGCTCACTCGGGCCGCAACTGCGGGAAGAGGATGACGTCGCGGATCGACGCCTGGCCGGTGAGCATCATCGTCAGCCGGTCGATGCCGATGCCGCAGCCGGCGGTCGGCGGCATGCCGACCTCGAGCGCGCGGCAGTAGTCCTCGTCGTGGTCCATCGTCTCGTCGGCGCCGGCGGCGCGCGCCTGGAGCTGGGCGAGGAAGCGCGCGCGCTGGTCGACCGGATCGTTCAGCTCGGAGAAGCCGTTGGCCAGCTCCTTGCCGGCGACGAACAGCTCGAAGCGATCGCAGAAGACCGGATCCGCCTCGGACTTGCGCGCGAGCGGCGACACCGCCAGCGGGAACTCGGTGAGGAAGGTCGGCTGCACCAGCTTGTCTTCGGCGGTCGCCTCGAACACCGCGAAGCCGAGGTGGCCGGCGCGGACCCGGGCGTCGTTCGCGGAGGCATAGCGCTCGACGATGCCCGGCGCCACCCGATCGCGCCGCGCCGGATCCTTCAGCGCGGCGGTGGTGGCGCCGAGCTCGAGGCCCTCCCACGCGCCCTCCGGCACGCCCTCGAGCAGGAGCTTGGCGACGTCGTGCGCCGGCACGCCGCGGTCGAGCGCGATCGTCGCCGCGCGCACCGGATCGGTGAACAGCGCGTCGACGTCCGCGGCGGGCACGCCGCCGAGCTCGTGGCAGGCCTGGCGGACGGTGATGCGGCGCCACGGCGGCGCCAGCTCGACGTCGACGCCGTCCCAGGTGACCCGGGTACCGCCGTTCACCTCGCGGGCGAGCTCGACGACCATCGTCTCGACGAGATCGATGAGGTCGGTGTAGACCGCGTACGCCCAGTAGAACTCGAGCATCGTGAACTCGGGGTTGTGCTTGCGCGACAGCCCCTCGTTGCGGAAGTTGCGGTTGATCTCGTAGACGCGCTCGAGGCCGCCGACCACGAGCCGCTTCAGGTACAGCTCCGGCGCGATGCGCAGGTAGAGCCGCATGTCGAGCGCGTTGTGGTGGGTGATGAACGGCCGCGCGGCGGCGCCGCCGATGATCGGGTGCATCATCGGCGTCTCGACCTCGAGGAAGCCGCGGACGTCGAGCAGCCGGCGGAGGCCGGCGACGATCTTCGTGCGCTTGACGAAGATCTCCTTCACCTCGGGGCTGACGGCGAGGTCGACGTAGCGCTGGCGGTAGCGCTGCTCGACGTCGGTGAGGCCGTGCCACTTCTCCGGCAGCGGGCGGATCGACTTGGTGACGATCTCGAAGCGCTTCGCCAGCAGCGACAGCTCGCCGCGCTGGGTCCAGAAGATCGGGCCCTCGGCCCAGACGACGTCGCCGACGTCGAGCTCGGGGACGACCTCGGCGAAGTCCTTGCCGTCGAGGTGATCGACGTTGAGGTAGAGCTGGAGATCGCCGGAGGCGTCGCGGATCGGGACGAAGACCGTCTTGCCGAAGCCGCGGCGGGCGATCACGCGGCCGGCGAGCGCGACGTCGGCGCCGTCGATCGGCGTGATGCCGGCGCCCTTCGCCGGCTTCTCGCCCTCGGCGGGCGGCGCCGGCTTCGTCGACGCGTAGCGCGCGCGGACCTCGGCGGCGGTCGTCGTCGGCCGGCGCTGGTTGCCGTACGGGTTGCGGCCGAGCGCGCGCAGCTTGTCGGCCTTGGCCTGGCGCTCCGCCATGATGCGATCGAGGGTCGACGGTCCCTGCTCGGGCTCGGGCTTGGCGCGCTCGGACATGCGCGCGGACTCTATCAGGGCAGCGGCCCCCGCGCCGGTGGCCGTGGTATCAGAGCGGCATGCGCGGGTCGTTCATCTTGTTCGCGTCGGTGCTGGCCGCGGGCGCGGCCGGCTGCGGGAAGGCGAAGGAGCAGCCGAAGGCGAGGCACCCGGGCACGGGCACGGGCGCGGGCACGGGCACGGCATCGACGGTGGCGGCGAAGGCGACCTGCCCCGCCGGCGAGGCGAAGGGGCCGCTCACCTGGATCGAGGACGACTACGCGGGCGCGCTCGCGTGCGCGCGCGCGAAGCACCGGCCGCTCCTGATCGACATGTGGGCGCCCTGGTGCCACACGTGCCTGTCGATGAAGTCGACGGTGCTGATGGACGCGTCGCTCGCGCCGCTGAACGATCAGCTCGTCTTCCTGTCGATGGACACCGACAAGCCGACCAACGCCGACGCGCTGGCGAAGTACCCGCTCGTCAACTGGCCGACCTTCTTCGTCGTCGAGCCGGACCACGAGACGGTGCAGGGCCGCTGGCTCGGCGCCGCGTCGACGGGGCAGATGCGCACGTTCCTCAAGGACGGCGAGACCGCGGCGCTGGCCGCGATGTCGGGCGGAGGCCTCGACCCGCTGCTCGCCAAGGTGCGCGAGGGCGACCAGGCGAGCGAGCGCAAGGAGTTCGCGGCGGCCGAGGCGGCGTACGGCGCGGCGCTGGCGCAGGCGCCGGCCGACTGGCCGCGGCGCTCCGACGTGCTGGTCGCGCAGATCGGCGCCCGCTACAAGCAGGGCGACATCGCCGGCTGCCTCGACCTCGGGCTGTCGTCGGCGGACGCGACCGGCGACACGGCGAACGCGGCCGACTTCCTCGTCTGGGCCCTCATGTGCGCCGACGACGACAAGGCCGATCCGGCGAAGGCGAAGGCGGTGCGCGAGAAGGCGGTGGCGCGGCTGACCGCGCTCGTCGACGACCAGGCGGCGCCGCTGTCGATCGACGATCGCTCCGACGCGATGGCGAACCTGCGCGAGGCGCTCGACAGCCTCGGCAAGAAGGACGAGGCGAAGAAGGTCGCCGAGCGGCAGCTCGCCTTCCTCGCCGACGCCGCGGCGAAGGCGCCCGACGCGTGGACGCGCATGACGTACAACTGGCCGCGCGCCGACGTCCACGTCTACCTCGGCCGCGGCCTCGAGCTGGTGCCGGCGCTCGAGCAGTCGGCGAAGGATCTGCCGAACGAGTACGACCCGCCGGCGCGGCTGGCGTGGGTGCTCCTGAAGTCGGGCAAGGCCGACGACGCGCAGCCGTGGGTCGAGAAGGCGCTGCGGCTGGTGTACGGGCCGCGCAAGGTGCGCGTGCAGCAGCTCGCCGCCGACATCGCGAAGGCGCGCGGCAACGTGGCGATGGAGCGCGCGGCGCGCACCGCGCTGGTGTCGACGCTCGAGCACCTCGAGAAGGGGCAGGAGCAGCCGGAGGCGCTCGCGAAGGCGAAGGCGGACCTGGCGGCGATGGACGGCGCGGCGGGCACGGCGGCGGGCTCGGGGTCGGCGTCGCC
>DASZXE010000533.1:0-2118 GCA_035546475.1 Kofleriaceae bacterium | reverse complement strand
AGGCCCGCCGCGGCGACGAGCGCGAGCTGTCGGCCGCCGCGATCGCCGACGGTCCGCTGCCGGCCCTCGCCGGCGCGCGCACCTGGTACGCCGCCGGCGTCGCGCCGGTCCTCGTCGACCAGCCGCTCGTGCGCGACGCGTACCGCCTCACCGACGCCGACGGCGACGGCCTCCCCGACGTCGACGCCGACGGCACCTTCACCCGCACGCCGCTCCACGACGAGCTGTCGCGGCCATCGTACGCGTGGTCCGTCCCGCTGCTCCTCCGCGCCGGCGCCGAGCGCGGCGCGCAGAAGCTCACGCTGACCGGCCTCGCCACCTACGCCGGCGACACCCGCTGGCTGTCGCTCGCCGAGGCCAGCTCCGAGGGCGTCGATCGGCGCACGCTCCGCCTCGACGGCATCGCCACCTGGCGCGGCCACTGGCCGGCGCTCACCGCCACCGTGCAGGCCGCGTGGCACCACGCCGCCACCACGGAGTCGCCGCACGCCGCCGGCGGCAACGCGCCGGCGATCGGCTACGCGTACATCCCGCCGCCCGCGCCCGGCCTCGACGACGCCGACGCCGCCGTCCGCGCCGGCTGCCTCGACGGCGGCGACGGTGACCTCGCGCCGCAGCTCGTCAACTGCCCGCTGCCGACGAGCTACTACTGGACCGGCGGCGCCGGCATCCTCACCGACGCCGCGAACGATCGGCCGAGCATCACCGCCGAGCTCGAGCACCGCATCGCGACCCACCGGCTCGTCGCCGGCGTCACCGGCGAGGACGGCCAGCTCGTCCGCCGCGTGCGCTACACCGGCGGCAGCTACCGCCAGCAGCTCGGCGACGCCTTCTACCTCGACTACCAGCAGGTCGAGATCGGCAGCGGCCCCGGCTTCCCCGACGACTGCGGCGACGCCGGCACCTGCCGCATCGTCGACGAGACCGAGGAGGTCTACCGCACGCGCTACGCCGCCGCGTGGCTCCTCGATCGCTGGCGGCCGATCGACACCGTCGAGCTCGAGGCCGGGCTGCGCGGCGAGCACACCCAGCTCGGCACGTCGCTCGTCGTGCGCGAGCTGCTGCCGCGCGCCGGCGTCGCCTGGGACTTCCTCGGCGGCGGCCACTCGCGCGCGTTCGCCGGCTGGGGCCGCTACGCCGCGCCGATGCTGACCGGCACCGGCGAGGCGCTGTTCGCCGGCCCCACCGTGCTGCAGACCGCGCACTTCGGCACCGACGTCAGCACCGCGGTCACGCCGGCGCCCGCCGGCACGCAGGTCGCGCCCGGCACCGGCGGCGTGCGCGTCGACGAGCTGGTCGCCGGCGTCGAGGTCGGCCTCGCCGACGCGGTGCGCGCCGGCGTCACCGCGCGCCACCGCCACCTCGCTCGCACCCTCGAGGACGGGCCGACCGGCCTCGCCAACCCGGGCACGGACGGCGTCGCCGCCGCGACGCGCGACGACACCGAGGTGACGTTCGCGCTCGAGACGACGCCGACCGCCGCCACCACCCTGCGGACCGGCTACGCGTGGTCGCGCCTCACCGGCAACTGGCCCGGTCTGTGGGATCCCATCGATGGCGCATCGCTCTACTTCTCGAGCGCGTTCGACGACGGCACCGCGATCAACGCGACCGGCCCGCTGCCCGACGACCAGCCGCACCGGTTCTTCGCCGAGCTGGCCGGCCGCGGCCGCGCGCACGGCTTCGCGCTCGACGGCGCGCTGCGGGCGCTCGCGTCATCCGGCCGGCCGCGCAGCGTGCGGACCGCGCCCGGCGTGCAGGCGTTCCTCATCCCGCGCGGCGCCGCCGGCCGGCTGCCCGCGGCGACCCAGGCCAACGTCCACCTCGGCGCGCGGCGGGGCAGGGTCGCGCTGACGCTCGACGTCTTCAACGCCTTCGATCACCGCGCGCCGGCGGCGGTCGACGAGGTCTACGCCGCCGACGAGGTGGCGCCGATCGTCGGCGGCACCGAGGCCGAACTGCCGTTCGCCAAGCTCGCCGACGACAGCGGCGAGACGCTGCCGGTCAACCCCCGCTACGGCCACCCGACCCGCTACCAGGCCGCGACCCTCGCCCTCCTCGGCGTGTCCGTCGACCTGTAGCGTTCGGCGCGCCCTCGCGGCGCTCGCCCTCGCGACG
>DASZXE010000532.1:0-2340 GCA_035546475.1 Kofleriaceae bacterium | reverse complement strand
CTCCCGCGTCGATCGGCGGCGCGTCGCCGGCGTCGGTGCCGGCGTCGACCAGCGGGCAGGCGGCGCCGAGCACGTAGTCGGCGTCGCACTCGCACTCGCACTCGTCCTTCGGGCTCTGCTCGTCGCAGTACGGGACCACCGTCGCGAACACCGTCGCCGACCGGCCGCCGTCCTCGTCGAGGCGCAGCTCGACCTTCCACGGCGAGCCGAAGATGTCGCGGTCGGCCACCAGGTTCGGGCACGCCGGCGTCGAGCCGATCGACTGGAAGAACGGCTCCGCGGGGCGCGCCCAGCCATCGGCCGACGGCACCAGCGTGACCGGCCGGACGTCGAGGCCGAGCGATCGGTCGTCGTCGGGATCGCGCAAGGTCGTCGTCAGGTTGACCTTGCAGCCGTCGACGTTGGTGGCCCGCACGCCGATCATGATCGCCTGGCCGCCCTGCAGCGGACGGCGCAGCGGCACCGGGTCGCCGTCGGTGAAGTCGTGGAGCGTCACGCCGTCGGAGACCATGATCGCCAGCTCGATCGGCTGCGTGCGATCGCCGACCGGGCACGACATTGGCGACGGCGCGTCGTCGCCGCACCCGGCCAGCGCGCCGAGCGCCGCGATCGCGAGCCCCGCCGCCGCGCCTGCCGGCCCGTCCATCAGAAGCAGTTCACGTCCGCCGTCTTCGGCCAGTAGTAGAGGAAGACGTTGCAGTGCTCGCTGGTCTCGACGATCGGCCCGAACGTGTAGCAGCAGTCGTTGGCGTGCTGCGGGTCGCGCGCGTCGACGGCCTCGCAGCCCTCGGCCGGCTCCTGCCATTGATACTGGCAGGTCCACCAGATGCCCCCGCCCTGCGGCAGCGGCAGGTTCATGCCGACCTCCATCGGCGGCTCGGCCCAGTTGGTGCTCGTGTAGAACTTGTCGGCCTCGGGCGGCTGGGTGCTCGACACGCCGTCCCACGTGTAGATGTCGAACTGCTTGCCGCGCGAGTGGAAGTGGCCGTTGACCGCCGCGACCGTGTACGTGCCGGTCGGCATCGCGCACGAGCCCTGGAACGTCGGCCGCGGGTTCGACCGGCAGATGCGGATGTTCTGCTGGGTCGCGAACAGCGTGCCCAGCTCCATCGTGTCGCCGTCCTTGCTGCGGTAGAGGTCGAGGCCGCCGCGGCCGCGGTACGGCGTCTCCTGCGTCGACGCGTTGACGTAATGGATCTGCAGCATCAGCCACTCGCCGGCGGTGAACTTCGTCGCCACGCCGTCGGGCAGCTTCCAGTCGAGGACCGGGTGGTCGGCGCTCGCCTGCTGATCGTTGGCGACCAGCGCCCAGTTCGACCAGTTGCTGCTCTTCCAGCACTCGCCGGTGCCGGGCGTGCCGCCGTGGATCACCGTGCCCTGCACGCTGCCGAGATCGACCGGGTCGCCGTCGGCCGGCTTGAGGTTGCGCAGCTCGCCGACCCGGAAGACGTTCATGTGGTGGCTGCCCGGGTTGAGGGCGAGCTGCAGGTGATCCACCCACAGCGTGCCGTCGGGCTCGTCCGCGGGGATCTGGAAGAAGTAGCAGTCCTGGACCTCCTGGCCGGCGGCGACGTCGAACTCGGGCGTGCGGATCGACAGCCCGTCGGCCGGCGCGAGGTCGTCGAGGATCCACGGCTGGAAGTCGGGATCGTTCGTCAGGTTGTCGCCACAGCTCGAGGCGGTGAGCGGCGCGGCGAACGCGAGCGCGAGGACGGATGCGGCGAGCCGCGAGGAGGGCATCGCGCGAGGCTATCAGCGCCGCGGCCGGCGGTCCAAGCGTGGTTTTTCACCGGGCGTGCAGGCGTCACGTAGTAGGCTGCGACGGTGACCCAGCTCCTCGCGTGGACACGTGGGGCGGTGGCCGCGGCGCTCCTCGGCGCCTGCGGCTTCTCGCCCGCGGGCGCGCCCGGCCGCGATGACGGCGGCGGCGACGACGACCTCGACGCGGCGGCCGGCGATGCGCGGGTCTCCGACGCGCGCGCCGGCGTCGATGCGGCGGCCGGGCCCGACATCGTCTACCTGGATCCAGCGAACGAGAGCCCCGGCACCGGCGACTGGGTGCTCGACGGGCCGGTCAACCTGAACACCGATCTCGATCCGGGCAACCCGCGCATCCCGGGGCTGCCGGCCGGCGTCACCTTCACGCTGCAACCGCAGGGCGCGCAGAACGCGCGCACGATCCTCGTCCTGCACGTCCACGCCTTCGAGCTCCACGACGGCGCCGAGCTCGGCCTCGACGGCACGCGGCCGCTGGCGATCGTCGCCGGCGACGACGTCATCGTCGACGGCGAGATCAACGCGAGCGCGGGCGGCGGCGCGCCCGGCCCCGGCGGGTTCGCG
>DASZXE010000531.1:0-6788 GCA_035546475.1 Kofleriaceae bacterium | reverse complement strand
CTCGCCGTCCGCCGCATGCGGTGCGAGGACGTCGCGCGCGACCGCCGCCGCGGCCTCGACGACGACGACGAGGCCGAGCAGCGCGCCACGCCGCGCGCCGGCTGGCACCTCGGCACGCTGCTGCGCGACGGCACCGGCTGTCCGCCCGAGCCGACGCCGACCGGCCGCGTCGATCAGGCGTTCGACTACGAGCTCGGCCGGCGGGTGCCGCGCGCCGCGCTGCTCGCCGCGCCGCTGTCGGGCCACGACCTGCCCGGCTGCGGCCCCGCGAACGCGCCGGTCGTCATCCAGGTCGTCTGCAGCCTGCGCACGTCGAGCTGCGGCGACCAGCTCGAGCTCGCGCGCCGGGTCGCCAAGGCCTACTTCCCGTCGGTGCGCGTCGTCTACCGGCCGTGGATCGACGACGACGACGACGGCGAGCGCGCCGATCGCACGCTCGCGCAGGCGGCGATGTGCGGCCAGCGGCTCGGCGACGGCTGGCGGTTCGTGATGCAGCTCCGCGCCCTCGCTCGCGAGGCGCCCGACCTGCACGTGCCGGTGCGCCACGCCGGCCTGGAAGCGGCGGCGTTCGACGTCTGCGTCGCCGGCTCCGACGAGCTGACGCGCCACGCGATCGACGAGGCGCGCGCCGCCGGCGTGGTGTGGACGCCGACGGTCATCGTCGGCCAGCGCGCCTACATCGGCGGGCTCACCGACGCCCGGCCGCTCGAGGATCTCGTCGACGCCGAGCTCGCGCCCGGCCTGCTCGGCGGCACCTCCGACGCCGCGTCGTTCGCCGCCGGCGAGGCGCCGGCCGCCGGCCTCGCGAACACCTGCGACGACGAGCACGACTGACGACCCGCGGCCGACCCGCGGCCGCGCCTGGCTCCGGCGTCGTGCGCGCGTCGCAACGAGCGAGCTGCGAGCGACGCGTCCGGACCGGCGCGGGTGCCCTCGCCGGCGAGCCGATCGCCGACAGGTGGCGAGGCCCGGATCGACACTTCTCGCGCGTTTTCGGGCTAAGACAGGGGCTCGATGAGCGACCCGTCGTCCGCCGCGCCCTCCGCCGCCATCACCTCGATCCAGATCGAGGAGGAGATGACCAGCTCGTTCATGGACTACGCCATGAGCGTGATCGTGGCGCGCGCCCTGCCCGACGCGCGCGACGGCCTCAAGCCGGTGCACCGCCGCGTCCTCTTCGCGCAGCGCGGCCTCAACAACGTCTGGAACCGTCCCTACGTCAAGAGCGCGCGCGTCGTCGGCGACGTCATCGGCAAGTACCACCCGCACGGCGACGCGTCGGTCTACGACGCCCTGGTCCGCATGGCCCAGGACTTCTCGATGCGTTACATGCTCATCGACGGCCAGGGCAACTTCGGCTCCGTCGACGGCGATCCGCCGGCGGCCATGCGCTACACCGAGTGCCGGATGTCGAAGCTGTCGTCGGAGCTGCTCGCCGACATCGAGAAGGAGACGGTCGACTGGCAGCCGAACTACGACGACAAGGAGGAGGAGCCGACCGTCCTGCCGACGCGCGTGCCCAACCTGCTCATCAACGGCGCCACCGGCATCGCGGTCGGCATGGCGACGTCGATCCCGCCGCACAACCTCGGCGAGATCCTCGACGGCGTGCTCGCGCTGATCGACCGGCCGGGCATGTCCGACGACGAGCTGTTCCGCATCGTCACCGGACCCGACTTCCCGACCGGCGGCATCATCCAGGGCCGGGTCGGCATCCTGTCGGCGTACAAGACCGGCCGCGGCTCGATCGTCGTCCGCGGGCGCGCGACGATCGAGGAGCTGCGCAAGGACCGCAACGCGATCGTCGTCACCGAGCTGCCGTTCATGGTCAACAAGGCGCGCTGGATCGAGCAGACCGCCGAGATGGTCCGCGACAAGAAGCTCGAGGGCATCGCCGACATCCGCGACGAGTCGGACCGCACCGGCATGCGCTGCGTCTTCGAGCTGAAGCGCGACGCCAACGAGCAGGTCGTCCTCAACAACCTCTACAAGGCGACCGCGCTGCAGAGCACCTTCCCGGTGACGATGCTCGCGATCGTCGACGGCCGGCCGGTGCTGCTCACGCTGCGCCGCGCGCTGCAGGTCTTCGTCGATCACCGCCGCGACGTCGTCACCCGCCGCACGCTGTTCGACCTGCGCGAGGCGCGCGCCCGCCGCGAGATCGTCGAGGGCCTCGGCCTCGCGGTCATGAACATCGACCGCGTCATCGAGATCATCCGCGCCAGCAAGGACACCGATCAGGCCAAGGAGCGCCTGATGGCGGAGCAGCTCCGCGGCCTCGACGGCTTCCTCGAGCGCGCCGGCCGCCCGCCGGCCGAGGTCGAGGCGGCGCGCGCGCGCGGCTTCGTCCAGCTCAGCGCGCGGCAGGCGCAGGCGATCCTCGAGATGCGGCTCGGCCGCCTCACCGGCCTCGAGCGCGACAAGCTCGAGGCCGAGTACCGCGAGCTGTGGGCGCTCACCGACTACCTCGAGGGCCTGCTCGGCGACCACAAGAAGCTGATGGCCGCGATCGTCGACGAGCTGAAGGCGATCCGCGGCGAGTTCGCCGACGAGCGCCGCACCGACATCGTCGACGCCGAGGGCGAGATCCTCACCGAGGCGCTCATCGACGAGGAGGACATGGTCGTCACCCGCACCCGCCTCGGCTACGTCAAGCGGACCGCGCTCAAGGAGTACCAGGCGCAGGGGCGCGGTGGCCGCGGCATCACCGGCGCGGCCCAGGGCGGCGACGACGACTTCGTCGCCGACATGTTCGCGGCGTCGACGCACGATCACCTGCTCTTGTTCACGTCGAAGGGCCGCGCCTACTACAAGAAGGTCTACGAGCTGCCGGAGGGTGGGCGGACGTCGAAGGGCAAGCCGTTCGTCAACGTCATCGAGCTGCAGCAGGACGAGGAGGTCGTCGCCATGCTGCCGCTGCGCGAGTTCTCCGAGTCGCGCTTCGTCTTCCTGTCGACCGAGCAGGGCACGGTGAAGAAGACCGCGCTCGACAAGTTCGAGAAGATCCGGGCGACCGGCATCAAGGCGATCGGCCTCGCCGAGGACGATCGGCTGGTCGGCGCCGCCATCACCAGCGAGCGCCACGACGTGCTGCTGATGTCGGCGCGCGGCATGGCCGCCCGCTTCGTCGACGCCAAGGTGCGGCCGATGGGGCGCGAGGCGGCCGGCGTGCGCGGCATGAAGCTCGGCGCCGGCGACCGGGTCGTCGGCATGGTCGCGTTCGAGCGCGACAGCCAGGCGACGATGATCACCGTCTGCCAGCGCGGCTACGGCAACCGCACCGAGCTGACCGACTACGTGCCGAAGGGCCGGCCGATCAAGGGCGTGCGCGCGATCAAGACGACGACGCGCAACGGCCGGGTCGCCGCGGTCCGCATCGTCGCCGCCGAGGACCACGTCATCCTCATCAGCGACAAGGGCAAGATCATCCGGCTGCGGGTGCGCGACATCCCGATCAAGGGCCGCGCGACCCAGGGCGTGCGCGTCATGCGCGTGGACGACGGCGAGTCGGTGGCGGCGATCGAGCGGCTGGCCGAGCCGGAGGACGAGACCGGCATCGAGGAGGGCGCGCCGATCGAGGCCGCCGACGACAGCGACACCGTGCCCAACGAGGTCGGCGACCTCGAGGGCGGCGAGGAGGACGAGGGCGAGGGCGAGGGCGAGGGCGACGAGGAGGAGGAGGACGAGAGCGAGGACGAGGACGAGGGCGAGGAGCCCGGCGACCGCAACTGACCTGCTGGGCCGCGCGGCGGCACCCGCGCCGCCGCAGCGCCGACCGAGGAGACGCCATGACCGAGCCTTCCACCCGTCGATCGCAGGAGCTGTTCGCCGCCGCGCAGGAGGTCATCCCGGGCGGCGTCAACTCGCCGGTGCGTGCCTGCCGCAGCGTCGGCTGCGAGCCGCTGTTCATCGCCCGCGGCGAGGGCTGCCGCATCTGGGACGTCGACGGCAACGAGTACCTCGACCTGGTCGGGAGCTGGGGGCCGCTCATCCTCGGCCACGCGCACCCGGACGTGCTGGCGGCGATCGCGCGGACGATGGCGTGCGGGACGTCGTTCGGCGCGCCGACCGCGATCGAGGTCGAGTTCGCCCGCGCCGTGCGCGACGCGGTGCCGTCGATGGAGCGGGTGCGCGCGGTGTCGTCGGGCACCGAGGCGACGATGAGCGCGCTGCGGCTCGCGCGCGGCTTCACCGGCCGGCCGAAGATCGTGAAGATCGACGGCGCCTACCACGGCCACTCCGACGCGCTGCTGGTGGCGGCCGGCTCGGGCGCGGCGACGCTCGGCATCCCCGGCTCGGCGGGCGTCACCGCCGGCGCCGCCGCCGACACGCTGACGATCCCGCACAACGACCTGCCCGCGCTCGAGCGGATCTTCGACGAGCACGCCGGCCAGGTCGCCGCGGTCATCGTCGAGGCGGTGCCCGGCAACATGGGCTGCGTGCCGCCGGCGGCCGGCTACCTCGACGGCATCCGCCGGCTGACGGCGAGCCACGGCACCGTCTTCATCCTCGACGAGGTGATGACCGGCTTCCGCATCTCGTACGGCGGCGCGCAGCAGCACTACGGCATCACGCCGGACCTCACCTGCGTCGGCAAGGTCGTCGGCGGCGGCCTGCCGGCGGCGGCGTTCGGCGGGCGCGCCGACCTCATGGAGCGCCTCGCGCCGCTCGGGCCGGTCTACCAGGCGGGCACGCTGTCGGGGAACCCGCTGGCGATGTCGGCGGGGCTGGCGACGCTCGAGCTGTTGCGCCGGCCGGGCACGTACGAGCGGCTCGAGGCGCTGTCGGCGCGGCTCGGCGACGGCCTGCTGGCGGCGGCGAAGGAGGCCGGCGTGCCGGCGTGCGTGAACCGGGTCGGCTCGATGCTCACGCTCTTCTTCACCGACGGTCCGGTGACCGACTACGCGAGCGCGCGGACGTCCGACACCACCCGCTTCGGCGCGTTCTTCCGCGGCATGCGCGCGCGCGGCGTGTCGCTGCCGCCGTCGCAGTTCGAGGCGATGTTCGTCTCGCTCGCGCTGTCCGACCGCGACGTCGACGACATCTGCGTCGCCGCCCGCGAGACGCTGTCCGAGAAGCCCTCCTGACGAAGGTGCGCCGCCTCCGCGACGTCCTCTGCGAGCGGCCGCGCATCCTGTTCGTCGGCATCAACCCCGGGCTGCGCTCGGGGCAGCTCGGCCACCACTTCGCCGGCAAGGGCAACCCGTTCTGGCGGCTCCTGCACGCGTCCGGCCTGGTGCCGGAGCTGATCGCCCCCGAGGAGGACGTGCGGCTCGCCGATCACGGGCTCGCGCTGACCAACCTCTGCCCGCGGCCGACCCGCTCGGCGGCGGAGCTCGAGCGCGCCGAGCTCGAGCGCGGGCGGCGCGCGCTCGCCGCCAAGATCCGCAGGCTCGAGCCCCAGGTCGTCGCGCTGGTCGGCCTCACGCTCTACGGCGTCGCCTTGCCCGCGGTCGGCCCGCGCGGCGCCGGCGCCAAGCCGGAGCGCGTCGACGGCGCGCGCGTCTTCGTGCTGCCGAACCCGAGCGGCCTCAACGCCGCGTTCCCCGGCTTCGCGCAGAAGCTCGTCTGGTTCCGCCGCCTCCGCCGCTTCGCCGCCGCCGCCGCCGCAACCGCAGCAGCTCCGTCCGCGCCGCGCGCCGCGACCTGACCTCGCGGCCACCCGCATCGCGCCGTCAGGACGTCACGCCGTCACGCCGTCACGACGTCACGAGGTCACGCTCGGCGTCCTCCTCGCTCTACAGGGCCATGAGGACCACAGCTACATCGATCCCGTGCGTGGTGCTGGTGGCGCTCGCCGGCACGGCCCATGCCGACCCCCTGACCGACTTCGAGGACGGCACCGTCGCGCAGGTGACCGTCGCCACCGTCGACACCGGCGGCTCGCGGAGCGCCTCGGGCGGCCGGCTGATCGAGAAGCACGCCGGCACCGCCGACTTCGACCTCGCCGCCGCGGACCTCGGCGTCGACCTGCCGATCACGCTCCACCTGCACGGCCACGAGGGCCACGGCGGGCGCATCGACTACGAGATCGACGAGGAGCTGCGCGAGCCGGTCTACCTCGACCGCGACCACGCGCTGACCCGCATCACCGGCCGCCTGTCGATGCGCGCGCTGCCGCTGCCGGGCACCGAGCGCGCCGAGGTCGGCAACGTCTACCTCGCGATCGACGACCGCAGCGTCATCGTCGCCACCGGTAGCTGGGGCTCGCTGGAGATCCCGGTCACCAAGCTCGCCGTCAAGGGCGGCATCCTGCAGCCCCCGCTCGATCGGTTCGACGATCGCAGCGAGACGCTCATCTGCTCCGGCCGCGAGGCGACGCTGCACACGTTCGCGGTGTCGCTCGCGGGCGGCGCGCGCGGCCACGGCGCGCTCGTCCAGTTCCACAACGAGCCCGGCGCCGGCGTCCTCCTGCCCGCGGGCATCGTCGTCGCCGCCGGCAGCTCGACGACGACGATCACGGCCCGCATCGCCCCCGACTTCGTCGGCCGCGCACGCCTGACCGCCGCCGCCGGCGGCGTCGAGCGCGCGATCGATCTCGAGATCCACGCGGCTCGCGACTGCGAGCGGCGGTGACCTCCCCCTTCCACCCGAGAGCAAGGCGAGTCCCATGCGTACCTACGGCTTCCTCCTGATGGTCCTGGTGGCTGCGTGCAACGATCCGCCCGGTGCCGGCACCGAGGGCCACCCGTGCCGGACCTTCTACCCGTGCGACGACGGCCTGCGCTGCATGGACGGCACCTGCACCGCGTGCGGCGAGCCGGGCGACATCTGCTGCGCGGACCCCG
>DASZXE010000530.1:0-2112 GCA_035546475.1 Kofleriaceae bacterium | reverse complement strand
GAGGACGTCGAGGACGTCGAGGACGTCCAGGACGATCGAGGACGATCGAGGACGACGAGGACGACGAGGACGACGAGGACGACGAGGACGACGAGGACGACGAGGACGTCGACGAGGACGTCGAGGACCTCGAGGACGTCGAGCGCCAGGCGGTCGACACGCTCGTCGCGCCGACCGCCATCGAACAGGGCAACGCGAGCTCCGCCGCAGGCGAACCGCCGGCGACCGCCGTCGCGCCCGCGGCCTGACGTGCGACGCCGCAGGCCGTGAGCGCGACGGGCCGCGGCGGCGCCACCGGGCGTGGCCTCTCACCGCGTTGGCCACGACAGGACGGCCGGTCAGCGCGTGCGACTTCGATCGGCTGGATCGACGGAACACGCGCCAGGACCCATCCTGGCCAACCCTCTCAGCGGCGGCCGAAGTTGTTCGGCGTGCGCTCTTCGTTGCGGTCGGTCGCCGGCGGCGGCTCGGGCGTGAGCGCCGAGATGCGCGCCCGCAGCTCCGGCGTCAGGTCGATCGACGCGGCCGCCAGGTTGCTCTCGAGCTGGCCGACATCGCGCACGCCGAGCAGCACCGACGTCACGCCCGGGTGCGACGCGACCCAGGCGATCGCCAGCGCCGCCGGCGTCACGCCCAGCTCGCCCGCGATCGCCGCCAGCCCGTCGGCCGCCGCGTAGTAGGCCGGGTCGGCGTAGCGCACCTTGTACATCTCGTTCGTCGTCAGCCGCCCCGACTCCGGCCGCCGGCCGACGCCCCACTTGCCGGTGAGCAGCCCGCCCGCGGTCGGGCTGTACGGCACCACCGCCAGCCCCATCGCCTGCGCCATCGGCAGGAGCTCGACCTCGGCCTGCCGCTTGAGCAGGTTGTACATCGGCTGCACCGCGACCAGCGGCGCCAGCCGGTGCAGCTCGGCGAGGCCGAGCGCGCGCACGACCTGCCACGCGGCGAAGTTCGAGCACGCCGGGTAGAGCACCTTGCCGGCGCGCACCAGGTCGTCGACGGCGCGCAGCGTCTCGCCGAGGTCGGTCAGCTCGTCGAAGCGGTGCAGGTAGAAGACGTCGACCGCGTCGCGGCCGAGCCGCCGCAGGCTGGCCTCGCACGCGCGCACGAGGTGGTAGCGCGACGTGCCGCGCGCGTTCGCGTCGTCGCTGGTCGGAAAGTACGCCTTGGTCGCGACCACGATGCGGTCGCGCTCGTGCGCCGAGCTCCGGCCGAGCAGCTCCTCCGAGCGCCCCTGGTTGTAGACGTCGGCGGTGTCGAAGAAGTTGACGCCCGCCTCGCGCGCCTTCGCGTAGAGCGCGCCCGCGGTGGCCTCGTCGGCGTCACCGCCGAACGACATGCAGCCGAGCGCCAGGGTCGAGACCTTGACGCCGGTCCGCCCGAGCAGCCGGTGCTGCATCCCATGCCTCCGGTCAGTGCCCGAACGCGGCGTCGATGCGGGCGAGCACCTTCTGCTCGGAGCCCGACACCTTGCCGATGCCGAGGAAGCCGCCCGACGAGCCCGCGATCAGGCTGGCGAAGTTGATGATCTGCTTCTTCAGCAGCCGGCGCTGCTCGTCGTTGAGCTGGCCGGCGAGCGACTTGATGTAGCCCTCCCACGCCTCGAACAGCCTGTCGTCCGGCTTCTTGGCCAGCCAGCTCGACAGGAGGTCGTGGCCGGGGGTGCCCGCCTCGAGCCCCTTGCCGTGCGCGCCGTGGAGGATGGCGTCGCGCTCGTTGTCCTGGATGGTGCCGTCGGCCCACGCGACCGCGATGAGCGGCACCAGCGAGAGCGCGGCCACCGTCTTGCCGTTGAGGCCCAGCTCGACGAGCTTGTCGAGCACCGCCTCGTCGGTCATGCCGGAGACCTTGCGCAGCTCCTCGCGCGTGGCCTGGTTCGACATCCTGTCCTTCATCACCTCGAGCTTCTTGGCGTCTTCCTTGTGGAAGAACTCGTCCTCGAGGGCGGTGCGGCGCTCGTCCATGATGTCGCGGGTCACGTGGCAGCTCCTTGGCGGTGTGGCCCGGGTATACACCACGACCGCGCCCCGCGGCGTCGACGGCCGGTCGCCCGCGCCGGCGCGCGCCGGCGATCAGCCGCGCAGCGCGGCGGCGGCGGCCGCGGCGAGGCCG
>DASZXE010000529.1:0-3534 GCA_035546475.1 Kofleriaceae bacterium | reverse complement strand
CGGCGTGCTCCATCTGGTGCGTCGAGAAGAGGACGGTGCGGCCGGCGTCGCGCTGCTCGCGGACGACGTCGCGCAGCACGTCGGCGTTGATCGGGTCGAGGCCGGCCCACGGCTCGTCGAGGATCACCAGCTCCGGCTCGTGGATGAGCGCCGCCGCGAACTGCACCTTCTGCTGCATGCCCTTCGACAGGTCCTGCACCTTGTTGGCGCGCCACTGCGCGAGGCCGAGCCGCTCCAGCCAGCGGCCCGCGCGATCGGCGGCGTCGCGGCGGGTGAGCCCGCGCAGCTCGCCCATGAAGGCGATCATCTCGCCGACCCGCATCTTCGGGTAGAGGCCGCGCTCCTCGGGGAGGAAGCCGATGTGCGGCGCCGCCTCGCGTCCGGGCCGCAGGCCGCCGAACAGCTCGATCTCGCCGGCGTCGGGCGCGATGATGTCGTTCAGCATGCGCAGCGTCGTCGACTTGCCGGCGCCGTTGGGGCCGAGCACGCCGTAGATGCAGCCGGTCGGGACGCTGAAGCTGACGCCGTCGACGGCGACGTGGTTGCCGAACCGCTTGGAGATGCCGTCGACGCGCACCGCCGCCGAGACGCGCCCGCCGCCCGCGCCGCCCGCGCTGCCCGCGCCCGCGCTGCCCGCGACGCCCGCCGTCACGACGTCGCGCCCGCCGGCGGTGGCTCCGGCGCGCCGACCGTCTCCAGCACCGCCATCCGCACCGCGACGCCCCACGCCACCTGCTCGAGGATGACCGCGCGCGCGCCATCGGCGACATCGGCGGCGAGCTCGATGCCGCGGTTGACCGGCCCCGGGTGCATGACGATCGCGTCGGGCCGCGCCCACGCCAGCGTCCGCTCCGACAGGCCGTAGGTGCGGGCCAGCTCGCGCGCGTTCGGGAAGCGCGGCGCCTCGCCGGCGGTGCGCTCGGTCTGCACCCGCAGCATCATCACCACGTCGGCTCCCTCGAGCGCCTCCTCGAGGCGGTGGGTGACGCGTGTCCGGGAAGCGGACACCTCGCCGCCGATCTCGGCGATGCCCGGCGGGATCAGCGTGCGCGGCCCGCACAGGCGGACCCGCGCGCCGAGCAGCGTGAGCGCGAGGATGTTCGAGCGCGCGACCCGCGAGTGCGACACGTCGCCGACGATCGCGACCTCGACGCCCTCGATCGAGCCGCCGACCGCCCCGCCGGTGGCCAGCGGGGTGCCGCCCTTGCCCTTGTGGCGGCGGATCGTCGCGGCGTCGAGCAACGCCTGCGTCGGGTGCTCGTGCTGGCCGTCGCCGGCGTTGACGACCGCGCAGCGCAGGTGGCGGGCGAGCACGTGCGGCGCGCCGCCGGCCGCGTGGCGGACGACGACCACGTCGGGGGCCATCGCATCGAGGTTGCGGGCGGTGTCGAGCAAGGTCTCGCCCTTGCTGGTCGAGCTCGACGACGGCGAGATGTTCACCGCGTCGGCGCCCAGCCGCTTGGCCGCCAGCTCGAACGAGGTGCGCGTGCGGGTCGACGCCTCGAAGAACAGGTTGATGACCGTGCGCCCGCGCAGGGTGGACAGCTTCTTGACCGGGTCGCGCGCGACCGCTTGGTAGTGCTCGGCGCGGTCGATGATCGCGACGAGATCGTCCTTGCCCAGCTCGGCGATGCCGAGCAGGTGGCGGTGCGGGAAGGTCCGGGCCACGACCTCGACCACGATCACCGCTTAACGCGAGGCGCCGGGGCGGTCAAGGCGGGCCCGGTGGTATCGTCGATCGATCCGATGCCGCCGCGCGACCGTTCCGGCACCGTCGTCGACGGTCGCTACCAGCTCGAGGAGCGCATCGGCCGCGGCGCCTCGGCCGAGGTCTACCGCGCGCTCGACGCCGCCACGCAGACGCAGGTGGCGATCAAGATCCTGCGCGGCGCCGACGCCCGCGATCACGAGGCGGTCGCCCGCTTCCAGCGCGAGGCGGAGGTGCAGGCGGTCATCCGCCACCGCAACGTCGCCGCGCTCTACGGCAGCGGCGTCACCGACACCGCCGAGCCGTACCTGGTCGTCGAGCTGCTCGGCGGCCTGTCCTTGCGCGAGCGGCTGCGCGTGCACGGGCCGGTGAACGCCTCGCGGGCGCTCAGCTACGCGTGGCAGGCGCTGCAGGGCCTCGGCGCGGTGCACGACCGCGGCATCCTCCACCGCGACCTCAAGCCGGCGAACATCATGCTCGAGCCGTCGCCGGGACCGGTCGAGCGGGTGGTGCTCATCGACTTCGGCTTCGCGGCGCTCGAGGGCGGGCGCGCGCTCACCAAGCGCGGCCACGTCGTCGGCAGCCTGACCTACCTGGCGCCCGAGCGGCTGCGCGGCGAGAAGGCCGACGAGCGCAGCGACCTGTACGCGATGGGCGTCATCCTCTACGAGCTGCTCGCCGGCGTGCCGCCGTTCACCGGCGAGGACGACTTCGACATCATCAGCGCGCACCTCTCCGACGATCCGCCGGATCTGACCACCGCGGCGCCGACCGCGCCGCCGGCGGACGTGATCGCCATCGTCGCGCGCGCGCTCGCCAAGGACCGCGCCGCCCGCTTCCCCGACGCCGCCTCCATGGCCGCCGCCCTCGCCTCCGCCGCCCGCCCGCTCCCCCCGCCCTGACCCCGCGGTCAGCCGAGCGGGCGGCTCTCGCCGGCGTCGAGGATCCAGAGGCGGTCGGCGGGGAGGCCGCGGGCGCGCCACCACGCGCGCAGGCGGGCGGGAGGCTCGCCGACCGGCTCGTCGGTGAGGCGGAAGGTGCCCCAGTGCATCGCGAGCAGGTTGCGCGCGCCGAGGGCCTCGAAGCCGCGCGCCGCCTCGTCGGGATCGACGTGCTGCGGCTCCATGAACCAGCGCGGCGCGTAGCCGCCGATCGGCAGCATCGCCCAGTCGATCGGCCCGACCCGCGCGCCGATCTCCGCGAAGTGGTCGCCCCACGCGGTGTCGCCCGCGTGATAGGCGACGCCCTCGGGCGCGCGCACGACGAAGCCGCCCCACAGCGCCTGGTTGCGGTTCCACGGCGCGCGCATCGACCAGTGCCGCGCGGGCACCATCTGGATGTCGAGGTCGCCGACGCGGTGGCGCTGCCACCAGTCGAGCTCGACGACGTCGCCGAGGCCGCGCAGGCGCCGGCCGTTGCCGAGGCCGGTGACGAACGTCGGCTTGCCGCCGAGGCGGCGCAGCGAGCGCAGGTCCATGTGGTCGCGGTGGTCGTGGGTGACCAGCACGACGTCGACGGGCGGCAGCGCGTCGGCGGCGACGCCGGGCGGGGTGAGGCGCGGCAGGAGCCCGGCGATGCGGCCGAAGATCGGATCGATCACGACGTGCGCGCCCCCGAGGCGGAGCGCCCAGGTCGCGTGGCCGATCCAGCACGCCACCGGTGCGCCGGCGGCGAGCGCCTCGGCGCCGCCGGGCCGCACCGCCGGCCGCGCGCGATCGAGCTCGCGCCAGGCGGCGGCCCGCGGGTCGCGCCGGCGGCCGAGCTTCCAGCGCAGCAGGGCGAGAGGCCCGCGCGCCGGTCGGGTCGCGAGCGCGGCGACGCGGGAC
>DASZXE010000528.1:0-4243 GCA_035546475.1 Kofleriaceae bacterium | reverse complement strand
TCCGCCCCAGGCGCCCATCTTCCCTTCAACCTGCACGTCGCCTCGGGCATGATCGCGAGGTGCTGCAGATCGCCAGGACGGTGGTCGGTTACCACGGTTGCGATGGAGCGTTCGCGCACGAGCTGCTGCTCGGCGGCGCGGAGGTGATCGCCGACTGGAGGCCGAGCGCGAACGACTACGACTGGCTCGGTCGAGGCATCTACTTCTGGGAGGACGGTGGACCGCGCGCATGGCGGTGGGCACGAGAACAGGCGGCGAAGAAGGGCTGGTCGCGACCAGGTGTCGTCGGTGCGATCATCCGACTCGGGCGGTGCTTCGACCTGCTGGACGAGCAGTACACGCAGATGCTGAGAAGCGCCTACGAAGTCGTGGCGGCCGACTCGATCAGCAGGCAAAGCCCTTGCCGCAGAACCGCCTCGGGACCGATCTCAAGTTGCGAGACCTCGATTGCCTGATCATCAACCGGACCGTCGAGCTCTTGGAGGAACTGGACTTCCAGACCGTCCGCGGCGCGTTCCTGGAAGGACCCGAGGTCTATCCCGGCGCAATGATACGCGAGCACACGCACGTGCAGGTCGCCGTGCGCGATCCTGGTTGCATCCTCGGTGTGTTCGCCCCTAACCTTACGAAGTGACCCTGGCGAATACAGATACTCTGGTCGCTCGGGCGCGGCAGCTGCTAGAAGAGTTCTCGAAGAGGACTCCCGAGGAGCGCTTCGCGTACTGGGTGCGGCTGGGCATGGTCGACGCGGACGGGCGACTGACGAAGGAGTACGGCGGCACCGCCGAGGCCGCGCCCGAGAGCCTCGACGCCGTCGCCACGACGCTGGACGACCCGCACGATCGCCTCGTGTGGGTCCTGCGGCATTCGAACGACACGATCTGCCTCGACGGTCCGACGGCCGCGCGGCTCCTGGGGACCGGATCGGTGACCGACCTGGCCGCGTTGCTCAACCAGGCAGTCCAGCGCGGGCTCATCGAGCGCTGGACCACGGCGGAGGGTTCGCCTGCCCACATCGACCCGGTCGAGCACCGGAATGCGGCGATCGGCGCTCGTCTCACCGACCGCGGTCGCCAACGGGTGACGGAGCTCGAGACCAGGTTCGAGCCGAACCTGCCCCTCGAGCACCATATCCGCCACTGATAGCCCGCCGCCGTCGGCGATGCTGGCAGGATGCGCGATCGCAACCGCCGGCGGCGGTGATCGCCGCCTACGACCTGTGGCTCTGGATCGATGCCAGGCTCGCCGACTTCCCTGCGTGGGCGCGGCACGGGCTCGGCGGACGCCTCGGCGACGCGGCGATCGACCTGCTGGAGGCGTTGACGGTCGCGACCCGCGCCGGCCGCAACTCCATCGAGCGGCTCACGTCGCTGCACCGCGCCAACCAGCGGCTCGCACTCCTCCGGCTCCTCCTGCGCGGGGCCAGCCACCGCGGATGGCGGTGTGTGCCGGCTCGACCGTCCGCCACGTCGTCCTCGAGCGCGGCGCGGCGACGCTCGCCGAGCCGGCGGTGCGCGCGCTCGTCGACGCCGCCATCGCTCGCGCCGCGGCCGCGCCCGATCCTCGACGCGGCACGCCGCTCGTCATCAAGTCCGTCTCCGCGCGGCAGCGGCCGCGCCGGCCTCGCTGCGCTGCCGGCCGTCGTCCTTCACGGCACGCCTCGCGGACAGGTGGCGCCCGGCGCAGGACGAGCGGTTCGTCAGGCCGAGGCGGTCAGCGGCCGTTGACGACGACCTCGGTCGGGGTGGAGGCGTCGCAGCCGGGCATCGGCAGGCAGGCGGTGCGGGTCAGGGTCAGCGCGTGGCCGGCGCGCGCCATCGTGAAGGCCAGGTGCTCGCCGACGCCGTTCTCGTAGCCCCACAGCCGCAGGAGCGTGCCGCCTTCCTCCTCGGCGAGGCCGGTCTGCACCGACTGGGTCATGCCGACGAGCTGGCTGCACGCGCCGTCCGAGTAGACGCCGGTCGTCATCGTGCGCCGGAAGACCAGGTGCGGATCGAAGTCGATCATCATCTGGAGCCGCGACCAGCGCTCGCCGGTCACCACCTCGACGCACGTGTTCGCCACCATCATCCCCTGCGCCGGCATCGACATCCACAGCAGGTCCCAGGCGCCGGCGCTGTAGGTCGTCCACGGCGGCACGCGCATCACGTGCACCTGCTGCGGCGGCTGCTCGGCGGTGTTGCGGGCATCGTCCGGATCGAGCGTCAACGTCAGGTGATCGCCGTCGTGCTCGATCGTGAAGACCGAGACGGCGCCGGTGTCGTCGGTGAGGATCCAGCGGCCGCCCTCGATGGCGACCGTCAGGTCGTCGCTGCTGACCGCGGCGACCGGCACGCCGTCCTCGAGCGGGATCTGGCGGACGTGCATCGCGGCGGTGCTGTCGCCGGTCGCGGTGAACACGACGTCGCCCCGGAGGCTGGACGGCGAGCCGTCGCGGGTGACGGTCACCGGTCCTTGCTCGCCGGGCATCGTCATCGACGCGATGACCCAGGTGCCGTCGTATTCGTCGGCGGTGTTGCCCTCGTCTCCGCACGCGGCGAGGAGCGGCAGGCACAGCAGGATGATGCGGAAGGTCTTCATGGCTCCACCTCTGCGCGGTGGGTGTGCATCGGACGTGCCCGCCGGTGCGGGCGGAAGTGGCCGCGAGGCCAAGCGCGCCGGCGCGCGGCGTCGCAAGCGGTGCGGTGTGGCGCCGCGCGAGCGCCAGGCCCTGCGCGATCGCGGCGCGCGACCGCCGTGCGCGCCGACCGGCAGCGAGCGCGCGCGGGTGCTGGCCCGCCGGATGCAATTCCCACGATCGATGAACACGCACGCGATGCACGAGCAAGGCTTGCGGCTGGCCACCGCCATGGCGGCGTTGCGTGACGAGCATCCGCTCGTGCTCGCCATCCCGCGCAGCGGCGTGCCGGTCGCCGACACGATCGCCCGGCAGCTCGGGGCGCCGCTCGACGTCGTCCTCGCCCGCAAGCTGCTCAGCCCCGACGGGCGCCCGCTCGCCGGGGTCGCCGACGGCGCGGTGATCGTCGACGACGCGGCGGTCAGCGCGTCGCGGCTGTCGCCCGAGCTGATGACCCGCCTCGCCGAGGCCGAGCGGCTGCGGATCCTGACGCTGCTCGAGCGGATCCGCGACGGCTGGCCGGCGCCGCCGGTGAGCGGCCGGACCGTCATCGTCGTCGATGACGCGGTGATCACCGGCCTCACCATGCGCGCCGCGATCGCCGCGACCCGCGCCCGCGGCGCCCGCCGCGTGGTCGTCGCCACGCCGCTGTGCGCGGCCGACACCGCCCAGCTCGTCCTCGCGTCGGCGCACGACCTGTTCTCGCTGGAGCTGGTCTCCGCGACCGCGGCCGCGCGCCTCCACGGCGACCCGCGCCGCAAGCTGTGCCCGCCGCTCGGCGACGCGGAGATCCACGACCTGATCGCCGCCGAGCTGCTGGACGTCGAGGCCGAGCCGTTCCAGGGCCTGGTCCTCGACGGCGCCTGATCGCGCTCGCCGCGCTCGCCGCGGAGCCCGCGGGGCCGCGCCTGCACCGGTTGCGCGCCGCCTGCCGCCGTGCGCCGGATCTGCGCCCTCGCCGCCCGCGCGCGCCGGGCGCCTCCCGGTACGCGGCATGCAGTCCTCCGATCGTCGGAGGTGCCTGGTGACCCGACAGCAGATGATCGATCGCGACCTCGTCGGCCGCGGCATCCGTGACCCGCGTGTCCTCTCGGCGATGGCGGGCGTCCCGCGCGAGGCGTTCCTGCCGCCCGAGCTGGCCGAGTTCGCCTACGACGACCGGCCGCTGCCGATCGCGCTCGGCCAGACCATCTCGCAGCCGTACATCGTCGCGCTCATGGCGGAGGCGCTCCACCTGCGCCCCGCCGAGACCGTGCTCGAGATCGGCACCGGCTCCGGCTACGCGGCCGCCGTCCTCGCCGAGCTGGCGGGGCACGTCTACACGATCGAGCGTCACCCCGGGCTCGCCGACGGCGCCCGCGCGGTGCTCGACCGGCTCGGCTACCACCAGGTCGACGTCCTCTGCGCCGACGGCACGCTCGGCTGGCCCGAGCACGCGCCGTACGACGCGATCGTCGTCGCCGCCGGCGGCCCCGACGTGCCGGACGCGCTGCGCGAGCAGCTCGCGCTCGGCGGCCGCCTGCTCATCCCGGTCGGCCCCGCGCGCGCGCAGCGGCTCGTGCGCGTGACCCGCGTCGGCAAGGACGAGTTCCGGCGCGAGGACCTCGGCGAGGTCCGCTTCGTGCC
>DASZXE010000527.1:0-10427 GCA_035546475.1 Kofleriaceae bacterium | reverse complement strand
CGTCGTCGGCGTCGTCGCCGTCGCCGGGGCCGTTGCCGTCGTCGCTGGCCTCGGCGGCATCGCTGGCGTCGGCGGCGTACGGCCGGCGGCGGCCGAGCCACGCGGCGCGATCGCCGCGTCGAGCGAGCTGCTCGCGACCGGCGGACCGCCGCGCCAGCGCCTCGGCCTGGCCGTCACCGCGTACGTCGGCCGCCGCCTCGGCCATCGCGCGGCCGCCGACCTCGTCACCCTCGATCCCGTCGCGGACGCGGGAGCGCGGACGTTCGGCGTGGCCTACCGCGCCGCCGCGGCCCGCCCGCGCCTCGAGCTCGTCGTCCACGCCGACGCGGGAGTGGCCCGCCCGCGCGCGGCCGTCCTCGGCGGCGGCTCGACGGTGTACCTGTGGCCGGCGCGCGTGCCCGTCGCGCTCACCTTCGATCTCGGCGTCAGCGCGCTCGTCCACGGCGTCGACGACAGCCACCTCGCCCTCGCCCTCGGCGTAGGCCTCGCCGTCGCGCGCTAGCCGTCCATGCGATCGCCGCCGCCGGCGTGACGACGATCTCGCCCTCGGCGTCGGCCTCGCCCTTTCGCGCCAGCGACCATCCCCCGCCGACCGTGGATGAGTCGCCGCGAGCCAGCGCTCTCGCTGCCGGCGACTTCGGCCCGGATCACCGGACCGCCGCGAGCCAGCGCTCTCGCTGCCGACGACGTCGGTCCGGATCACCGGACCGAAAAACTGAATGCTCCCATACCCTCACGCTACCCGTCGATCGGTCGAGATCTGATAGCATGAACGAAGTGCGCCACACCTCCCAGGGTGCCGCGACTCGACCCGTGGGGCTGGTCGATCGGCTCTTCGTCTATGGCTCGCTACGCACCGGCCAGAGCGCCCGGGAGCTGGTCGAGCCGTACGTGAAGGACTGGGAGCCCGCCACGGTCCGCGGCTCGATGTACGCCTTCCCGAGCGGTTACCCGGGCGTCGTCCTCGATCCGAAGGGCGGCATCATCATGGGCGAGCTGCTCCACCTCCGCGAGCTCGCCACCTGCATGCCGAGGGTCGATGCCTACGAGGGCCACGACTACCTGCGCGAGCTCGTGCAGGTCGAGCACGTCGGCGGCCCGAGCTGGGCGTGGATCTACGTGCTCGCCGACCCGCGGGTCACCGCCCTCGGCACGCCGGTGCCCGGCGGCGAGTGGATCGCGCAGGTGGTCGGCGCCGACGCGTTCGGCTCGGTCCTCTGACGCCCCGGCGGCGGGCGCAGCAGCTCGTCAGCCGGCGACGTACGCGGTCAGCGCGAGGGAGAGCGCGGCCAGCGCGAGCACGAACGTGCTCAGCGAGACCTCGCGGCGGGTGGCAGACGGTCCTTGATTCACGCCCGCAGTTTCCCCGAACGGCGCGGCGGGTCAAGTAATCGAGCCAGCGATCTGCTGGCTCGATTCCCAAACCATTTCAGCGCCTTGCCATGACTCCCGCTCAGCGCTAGCGGTCCCTCAGCGCGACCGGATGACCAGGCCGTCGACCGCGTAGGTGCCCACGCCCGGCGCGGCGCCGATGCCGTTCGCGCCCAGCGAGGCCCGCGCCTCGCCGGTCCGGTCGACGAGCGCCCCGTCGATCCACAGCTCGGCCCGGTCGCCGGCGAGCTCGATCGACACCAGGTGCCAGGCGCCGTCCGACTTCGCCAGCGCGCCGAGGCCGCCATAGGCCGGCGCCAGCTCCTGATCGCCGTCCGTGCACTCGAGGGCGACCAGCGCCTGCACGCCATGCAGCCTGCAGCTCGTCCGGCCGAGCTGCAGGTTGACGATGTCGCCGCCGGCCAGGCCGGGGTCGCGCACCCAGAAGCTGACGTGGCCGTCGTGGACCGCGCCCGGCGCGCCGGTCGCCCCGCCCAGCCTCGGCGGCGTCAGCCTGGCGACCGCACGCGTCCAGTGGCGGTCCGCGAGCGTGACGTTGCCGGCGCGGTCGGTCGCCGTCACCGCCAGGTCATGGTTGCCGACGGAGATCGCCAGGTTGTCGGTCATCGTCGACATCACGCCGGCGGCGCTGCAGGTCTGGGCGCCGACCGGGTCGAGCTTCCAGCAGATCGTCGACGGCTCGTCGGTCGTGAGCGTGAACGTGTAGTGGTCGACGTTGTCGGTCGCCCCCTCGGCCGGCGGCATGCTGATGCCGACCATCGGCGCCGTCACGTCGATCGTCCACGTCCGGCTCGCCATGCCGGTGTTGGTGGCCGCGTCCTGCGCCGTGGCGGTGAGCGTGTGGTTGCCGGCCCCGAGCATCGACAGCACCGCGTTCAGGCTCACCGAGCCCGCCGCCGAGCAGGTCTGCGCGCCGGCGTCGAGCTGCCAGCAGATGGTCGCCGCCTCGTCCGACGTGATCGCCAGCGTCGGGTTCACGTCGTTGCTGTAGCCGTTCTGCGCCGGCGGGGTGCCGATGGTGACGTTCGGCGGCGTGAGGTCGATCGTCCAGTGCCGCAGCGTCGTCGCCTGGTTGGCGACGTTGTCGGTCACCTGCACCGCCAGCGTGTGGTTGCCCTCGGACAGGTTCATCAGGCTCGCGTTGAACATCATCACGTGCGCGGCCGAGCAGGTCTGCGCGCCGGCGTCGAGCTTCCAGCAGATCGTCGACTCCTCGTTGGTCATGAACGTGAAGTTCTGGTTGACCGAGTTGGTCGACCCGCCCTCGGCCGGCGGCGAGCTGATCGTCAGCATCGGCGGCGTCGTGTCGATCGCGAAGTGGCGGGTGATCATCGGGCCGGGGCCCACCACGTCGGCGGCGCTCGCGGTGAACGTGACCGGCCCGTCGGGCAGGCCCACCGCCGTCGCGAGCGCGGTCGTCTGGCCGGGGGCGCTGCAGGTCGGTCCGTCGCCGTTGAACGACCAGCAGAGCTGCGACGGCTCCGACGCGGTCAGGTGGAAGGTCACCGTCGAGTTGTCGAGCACCGCGCCCTCGGCCGGGTCGAGCGCGTTGTTGACCGTCACCATCGGCCGCGCGGTGTCGACCGACCAGCCGCGCAGGACCGCGGCGCCGGGGCCGACCGCGTCACGCGCGTCGACCGAGAAGACGTTCGGGCCGTCGCCGAGCGGGTTCGACGTGATCATCACCATCACCTGGCCGGTCGCCGAGCAGGTCGGGATGTCGTCGTGCGTGAACCGCCAGCAGATCTGCGACGGCTCCGACGACGTGACGGTGAACTGCGCGAACTTGCTGCCCTGGATCGAGCCCTGCGGCGGGCCGGCGGTGATCGTCACCGTCGGCCGCACGGTGTCGACCGTCCAGTTGCGGGTCAGCGTCACGCCGGTGCCGACGCCGTCGATCGCCCGCACGTCGAGCTGGTTGGCGCCCTGGCCGAGGCCGTTCGCCGACGGCGCCGCGAGGGTGACGCCGGTCGCCGAGCAGCTCTCCATGCCGCCGTTGAACTTCCAGCAGATCTGCGACGCCTCCGAGGACGTCACGGTGAAGTTCGCGGTCGTCGAGTTGATCGTCGAGCCCTGGGCGGGGCCGGCGGTGATCGTCACCGTCGGGCGGACGGTGTCGACGATGAAGCTGCGCGACAGCGCGGCGCCGACGCCGACCAGGTCGGCGCCGGTGATCGAGATCGTGTGATCGCCCTGGCCGAGCGCGGCCAGCATGATGTCGGTCGAGTTCTGGCCGGCGGCGGTGCAGGTCGGCACGCCGCCGTCGAGGCGCCAGCAGATCGTCGCCGGCTCCGTCGAGGCGACCGACACGGTCGCGGCCACCGCGTTGATCGTCGCGCCGGCGGCCGGCCCGGCGGTGATGCTCATCGTCGGCCGGACGGTGTCGACCGTCCAGTTGCGCGTGGTCGCGACGCCGGCGCCGACCGCGTCCGCCGCGGTCACCGAGAAGGTCGTGTTGCCCTCGGGCAGGTTGATGGCGCTGGCGGTGGCGATCGTCTGGCCGGGCGCCGCGCAGGTCGCGGCGGCGCCGTTGAACTGCCAGCAGATCGTCGAGCGCTCGCTGGCGACGAGCTGGAAGGACGCGTTGTTCGCGCCGACCGCGGAGCCCTGCGCCGGCCCGGAGGTGATGGTCACCGTCGGCCGCGCGGTGTCGATCGTCCAGTTGCGGACGAGGATGGCGCCGGCGCCGACCGTGTCCTTGCCGTAGACCGAGAAGGAGGTGCCGCCGTCCGGCAGCGCCGCCGACATCGCGGTCGCCATCATCGAGCCGGCCGCCGAGCAGCTCTCGGCGCCGCCGTTGAAGCGCCAGCAGATCGTGGCCGCCTCGCTCGAGTTGACGTTGAAGGTGGCGATGTTGGTGCCCTGGGTCGAGCCGGCGGCCGGGCCCGTCATGATCGTGATCGTCGGGCGGACGGTGTCGATGGTCCAGGTGCGGCTGACCATCATGCCGTCGCCGATCGCGTCCTTGGCGAAGACGCTGAAGGTGGAGGCGCCGTCGGGGAGCTGCGCGGCCGACGGGCTGAAGGTGACCACGCCGGTCGGCGAGCACTGCTGCGCCAGCGCGTTGAAGGTCCAGCAGATCTGCGACGGCTCCGACGACGTCACGGTGAACGTCGTCTGCGCGTTGCCGACCGTCGACATCGAGGCCGGGCCGGCGGTGATCATCACGGTCGGCCGCACGGTGTCGACCGTCCACACCCGCGTCACCGACGGGCCGAAGTCGATCGCGTCCTTCGAGCGCGCGGTGAAGGTGATGAGGCCGTCGGGCAGGGCCATCTGGCCGGCGTCGAACGTCATCACGCCGGCCTGCGAGCAGGTCTCGGCGCCGGCGTTGATCTTCCAGCAGATCGTCGACGCCTCCGACGCGGTCAGGGTGATCGGGGCGTCGCCGGTGCCGAGGATCGAGTTCTGCACCGGGCCGGTCATGATCGTCGTCGTCGGGCGGACGGTGTCGATCGTCCACGACCGGGTCGCCGCCATCGCGGTGCGGTTGCCGAGCGCGTCGCGGGCGACGACCGTCAGCGTGTGGGCGCCGTCGATCGCGTTGACGGTGACCGTCGCGCTCATGGCGCCCGGCAGCGGCGTGCACAGCTCGCCGGCGGTGTCGACCTTGTAGCAGTAGGTCGCGACCTCCGGGCTCGTGAAGGTGAACGCGTTGGCGAGGGTGCCGACGGTGTTCATCGGCCCGGCCATGATCGTGACCGCGGGGCCGACGGTGTCGACGGTGAAGTTGCGGACGGTCGGCAGGCCGGCGTTGCCGAGCGCGTCGGTGGCGGTGATCGTGAACGTCTGCGCGCCCTGCATCAGGCCGGGCCGGGTGACCGTGCCGGAGCCGGCGAGCTGGTTCGTGCAGGTGTCCTGCGCGTCGCCGGCGAACCGGTAGCAGAAGGTCGCCGGCTCGCTCGAGTTCCAGCCGAAGGTGGCGGTGCTCGACGCGGTCGGGCCGTTCGGGCCGGAGGTGATCGTCACGACCGGGCCGGTGTGATCGATGACCCACTCGTACGTCGCCTCGGGCCCGCGGTTGCCGAGCAGGTCGGTCGCGCGGATGCGGATGAAGCGGCTGCCGATCGGCAGGTCGGCGTCGGGCATGAACGGCGACGTGCACGGCGCGTACATCTGGATGCCGTCGATCTGGCACTCGAAGGTCGCCATCTCGTTCGCGCTGAAGACGAACATCGGCCGCAGCACCGCCGACGGGTTCTCCGGGCGGGTCGTGATGCTGGTGATCGGGCCGGTCGAGTCGATCGTCCAGGTCCGGCGGGCCGGCGTCGGGTCGGTGTTGCCGAGCGAGTCGGTGACGCGGACCTCGAAGACGTGCTGGCCGTCGGTGAGACCGACGAAGTCGCGCGGCGAGGTGCACGGGCCGAACGGCGCGGTGTCGAGGTGGCAGTCGAACCGCGCGCCGGCGTCGGCGCCCGGCGACGAGAACGTGAAGGTCGCGGTGGTCTGGTTGACGCTGCCGGCGGGGCCGGTGTCGATCACCGTGTCGGGGCTGATGCTGTCGATCTGCCAGTTGAGCAGCGCCGGCGTGCTGTCGAAGTTGCCGGCGGCGTCCTTGGCCTGGACGCGGAAGGTGTGGTTGCCGTCGGTGAGGCTGTCGGCGGTGAACGGCGAGGTGCACGCCGCCTGGATGCCGTCGAGCGTGCAGGTGAACGTCGCGCCGACCTCGCCGGGCGCGTCGAACTCGATGCGGACCGACGTGCTGTTGTCGACCGGCGGCGGGCCGGACAGGATCTCGGTCTCCGGCGGCTGGGTGTCGATGCGCCAGCTGAAGGTGGCCGGCGTCGGGTCCTCGTTGTGGGACGAGTCGATCGCCTTGACCGAGAAGGTGTGCGGCCCGTCGGTGAGGCCGGTGATCATCTTCGGCGAGGTGCACATCGTCTCGGCGCCGCCGTCGACCGTGCACTTGAAGGTCGCGTTCTCGGAGGCGTGGAACTCGAACCGCGCCGGCGCCTGGTTGGTCAGGGCCATCGGGCCGGAGTCGATGATCGTGTCCGGCGGATCGAGATCGAGCGCGTCGGTCATGTCCGCGTCGGGCGTCGCGTCGACCGGGACCACCTGGTCCCCTCCACAGGAGGCAGTGGCGGCGGCGACGAGGATCAAGGCGAGGATACGAAGGCGCATGGGTTCTCCTGCGCTGGTGCCCCCCGGCAGACCGACACGGGTATCCCTACCCCCGGAGCACGCAACGCTTGGGCCCGAGAGTAGCCGAAATCGCGCGGTCGTTGCCAGCGGGCACTTCGCCGCGCGGTGGGGTTCGACCGACGGTGGCACCGGTCACGGGCGGTCACAGCCGGTCCGGCGGCCGCGCGAACCCGCGTCGGCGCTGCGAGGCGCCGTCAGCCGAAAGATTTTCCCCCCGTCGCGGGGGGACGAGCGCGCGGCTACTCCCAGCCGATGTCGACGCCGTCCTCGCCGTCCTCGAGCGCGCTCTCCAGCATCGCGAGCAGCTCCGGGTCGCAGTTGTTGTCGGAGAACAGCTCGAGCGTGTCCTGATCGATGAAGTACTCGGTGTCCTCGTCGTCCTCCTCCTCGAGCATGTCGACGAGGAACTGGAGCTGCTTCTCGTTGATCTGGCCGATGGTCTCGTCGGTGTCGACCCGATACAGGCGCGCCATCCCCCGAGTCTGCCTTCGGTGCGCGACGACGGTCAACGGGGCCGGCCGCCCGGTGTAGGCTGGCGAGGTGGCGGTCGTCGATGCCCACGCGCACCTCGAGCCGCGCATGCTCGACCTGCCGGCGATGATCCGGCGGCTCGACGCGCACGGCATCGATCGCGTCGTGCTGATCCCGGCGATGAACGATCCGCTGCCGGAGACGCCGGCGCGGCTGCTGGCGGCGGTGCGCTGGCTCCTGCGCTCGCCGTGTCATCCGATCGGCCGGCTCGTCAACGAGGCGGTGATGACCGACGAGGGCGACCTGCGGCTCGGCGGGCGCGTGCACGCGATCTACCCGCGGCCCGACAACGCCGCGGTGGCGCGCGCGATCGCGGCGCACCCGGAGCGCTTCCTCGGCTGGATCTTCCTCAACCCGCGCGCGGGCGTCGGGCTGGCGGAGCTGGAGCGGTGGCGCGGCGTGGCCGGCTTCGTCGGCGTGAAGCTGCACCCGCACTGGCACGGCTGGGCGATCGAGGAGGCGCTGCCGATCGCGCGGCGCTGCGAGGAGCTCGGGCTGCCGATCCTCATCCACCTCGGCTTCGGCGCGCGCGGGCAGTGGCGCGTGCTGGCCGACGCGTGCCCGCGGCTGCGGCTGGTCTTCGCGCACGCGGGGATGCCGCACCTCGACCGGATGTGGGGCGCGATCCGCGGCGACGCGCGGCTGTGGCTCGACGTGTCGAGCCCGTACCTCGACGAGGCGCTCGTGCGCGACGCGGTGGCAGCGGTCGGGCCCGAGCGGGTGCTGTACGGCACCGACGCGCCGTACGGCTTCCACGCCGACGACGGCGACGCATCGCACGAAGTGGGCGGCGGGTATGACTACGGGGCGATCCGCGGCTGGTGCGAGCGGCTGCCGGTGGCGAGCGGCGCGATCGACCGCGTCCTCGGCGGCAACGTCGAGCGGCTGCTCGCGCACGAACGCTGAGGGTCGCCGGAACGTCGCTAGAACTGGCGCGCGGTGCGGGCGAGGTCGAGGTCGGCGGCGGGCGGCTGGTCGGCGCGCTCGGCTGGCTCGGTGCCGACGACGAACCAGAGGTCGAGGCCGCCGCCGGCGCCGGGCGCCGACACCAGGCCGGTCTCGCGATCGATGCGCACGCGCTCGAGGCCCGGCGGCGGCGGGCCGGGGACGTCGACGGGCGGGCGGCTGCCCTCGGCGCCGCGGACGAGCTGCATCCACGTCGGCAGGGCCGCGTGGGCGCCGTCGGAGCCGGCCGGCAGCGTGTGGCTCGGCTGGTCGTGGCCGACCCAGACGGCGGCGGTGACGCGATCGGTGAAGCCGACGAACCAGGCGTCGGTGCTGTCGTTGGTGGTGCCGGTCTTGCCGGCGGCGGGGCGGCCGAGCGCGCGGGCGGCGGTGGCGGTGCCGCGGCGGATCACGCCGGTCATCAGATCGTCGAGGATGAACGCCTGCTGCGGGTCGACGAGCTGGCCGCCGGGCGCGCCGAGCCGCGCGGCGGGGTCGAGGCCGGCGACCGCGGCGAGGCGATCGAGGCGGCGACCCGGATCGATCCACGGATCCTCGGGGGCGGCGTCGTCGACGAGGACGTCGTCGCCGCGGCGGATGCGGACGATGGTGCGCGGCACGACGTCCCAGCCGCGCCGGGCGAGGATCGCGTACGCGCGGGCGAGCTCGAGCGGCTTCACGCACGACGCGCCGAGCGCCATCGGCTCGAGGTCGGTGATCGGCGTGGTGATGCCGAGGCGGCGCGCGAGGTCGATGACCTTGCGGGCGCCGACCCGGTCGAGGACGTCGATGGCGGGCGCGTTGAGCGACGAGGCGAGCGCGTCGGCGGCGAGCGCGACGCCGCGGAAGTGGCTGCCCGAGCGCGGCCTCCAGTGGACGCCGGTGGCGTCGTCGTACTCGGCGATCGGCGCGTCGCGGAGCGGCGTGCCGGCGGTGATGGCGCCGTCGAGGAGCGCGGCGGCGTAGAGGACCGGCTTCCACGCCGAGCCCGGCTGCCGGCAGGCCTGCGTGAGCCGGTCGAACTGGCTGTCGGTCCAGCGGCGGCCGCCGGTCATCGCCTCGACGTAGCCGGTGCGGTGGTCCCAGACGACCGCGGCGGCCTCGGGCGGCTCGCCGCCGCTACCGCGAGCGCAGCGAGCGGCTCCGGATCGTTCGAGATCCCGACCGGCGTCTTCACGGGTCGGGATCGATCGACCAGGATGGGATCCCGCAGGGTCACATCCGCGCAGGCGATCGCCGGCGCGGACGACCTCGTCGTCGGCGATGCGGGCCAGCGCGGGGAGGGCGGCGGTCTCGACGGTGAGGCCGCCCCTGGCGAGCGGCGCGGCCCACGCGTCGGCGAGCTGGCGGCGGACGTCCTCGGTGTACCAGGGCGCGCGGGTGCCGTAGAGCGGCGCGCGGTGGGCGAGGCCGAGCGGCGCGGCGACCGCGGCGGCGTGGGCGCGCTCGTCGATCAGGCCGGCGCGCAGCATGCGGTCGAGCACCTCGTCGCGGCGGGCGCGCGCGGCGGCAGGGTCGCGGCGCGGCTCGAGGCGGCCCGGCGCCTGGATGAGCCCGGCGAGCAGCGCGCCCTCCGGCAGCGTCAGCGCGCCGACGTCCTTGCCGAAGTAGGCGTCGGCGCCGGCGGCGAGGCCGTAGGCGTGGTCGCCGAGGAAGACGAGGTCGAGGTACGCGGTCAGGATCTCGGCCTTGGTCGCCACCTGCTCGAGGCGGCGGGCGAGCAGCGCCTCGCGCACCTTGCGGCGGAGGCTGCGCTCGTCGCCGATCGCCACCGGCAGCAGGTTGCGGGCGAGCTGCTGGGTGATCGTCGACGCGCCGGAGACGACGCGGCCGGCGTGGTAGTTGGCGAGCGCGGCGCGGAGGATGGCGCGCTCGTCGACGCCGTGGTGGGACCAGAAGCGGACGTCCTCGGCCGCGAGCACGGCGTCGATCACGTGGCGCGGCACGCGGGCGAGCTCGATCGGCTCGCGGTGGCCGGTCGCGGCGCCGTCGGTGAACGGCAGCTCGGCGAGGACGGTGCCGTCGGCGGCGACGATCCGGCTCGTGCGCGGCGCGCCGGCGGTCCACGCGGCGAGGTCGGGCACCGGCGGCAGGTCGCGCGACCACCGGCGCAAGGTCGCGATCGCGAGCGCGCCGGCGACGAGCGGCGCGGCGGTCACCAGCCAGGCGACGAGCAGGAGCGGGCCGTACCACCAGCCGCCGCGCCGGCGATTGGCGATCCGGACGCGCTGCACGTCACCGGACCGCCGCGAACAGCGGCATCTGGTGCGGCGGGCCGAGCACGCGGGCGCGCGGGCCGCTCGCGGCGGCCAGCGGCTCGGCGCCGGCGCCGCGGAGGACGACGTCGGCGGCGGCCGCCTGCGCGACGAGCTCGAGGAGCGCCGGGCGATCGGCGGCGAGGCTCCACGGGATGG
>DASZXE010000526.1:0-7407 GCA_035546475.1 Kofleriaceae bacterium | reverse complement strand
GATCGACGCGCGCGAGCGCCGCCGCGAGTACGGCGACCAGCAGCACGGCGAGCCACGCCGCCGGCCGCGCGGTCCACGCCGTGTGCTCGCTGCCCGCGATGCCGGCCGCCAGCGCGGCGGCGAGCCAGGCGAGGCGCACGGGAGGCCAGGTCATGCCGCTGCCTATCGGCCGCCGCCGCCCCCGGTTGCGGGGACAGGATCCATGGTCACAACACATCGATATTGTTCATCAATACGCAGCCACCGCGAAAAACGTGGTCAGGCGACACCCGGCGCGGTCGCGCCCGCCGGCGAGAGCCACGCGCCCCGTCGAAGCGCTGCGATCCAGCTCGCTCCCCGGAGAGCAGGACGGCCGACGCTGGGGGATCCCCGCGGTCCGCCGATTGCCTTCGAGACATCGAATCGCTGCGGACCCCGTATCGTGCGATTTTCGCGGTGCCGTCGATTTCATTCGAGATATCGAATAGCTGCGACCCCGGATCCTGTCCCCGTTCTGGCATAGTAGGCGGCGATGGAGCGGCCCGAGCCACCGCAGTCCCGGGCGACGCTCGTGCTCGGGCTGTATGGCGCGCTCGCGCTGCTCGGCTTGCTGCTGGCGGCCGGGCGCGGCGACCCGGACGTCTATGCGCCGTTCGACCGCGCCGGCTGGTGGCACGTCGCGTCGCCGGTGGTCGGCCTCGTCCTCGGCCTGCTCGTCGTCCTCGCCAGCCGCCAGGCGGTCGCACGGCTCGGCTGGGCCCGCGCGCTCCACCGCGACTTCCGCGCGCTCCTCGGCGACGTGACCAGCCGCGAGATCTTCATCCTCGCCGCCGCCAGCGCGATCGGCGAGGAGGTCCTGTTCCGCGGCGCGCTCCAGCCGTGGATCGGCCTCGCGCCGCAGGCCGCGCTGTTCGCGCTCCTGCACGTCGGCCCCGGCCGCCGCTTCCTGCCGTGGACCGCGTGGGCGCTCGCGATGGGCCTCGCGTTCGGCGCGCTCGTCGAGATCACCGGCGATGTCGGCGGCGCCGTCGTCGCCCACTTCTCGATCAACTACCTGAACCTCCACTACATCGCCCGCGTCGACCTGCCCGCCCTCGCGACCCGCGTCGGCGAGCCGACATCATAAGCGCTTCGATAAGCGCGCCGCCGCCGCGCCGGCGGAAAGTGGCCCTGCCCCGCCGGCCTGCCTAGCCTGCCGACATGGCTCGCCTCGCGTTCCCCGCCGCGCTCGCGCTCGCGCTGGTCGCCGCCGCCGCGCCCGCGCGCGCCGACGAGACGTCGACCACCGACAAGCTCCGCATCCTCTACTCGAGCCGGTTCACCTTCACCGACGACGGGCTGCCGCTCATCACCGTCGAGATCATGAGCGGCCAGCGCGAGGTGAAGCTGTCGGCGCCCGGCGGCCTCGCGGTGCTGCCCGACGGCGACGGCGGCAGCGCGACGGTCGTCGACGGCGGCCGCACCTGGACCGTGCGCGCGACCGATGTCACGCCCGCCGAGATCCGCGAGTGGACCGTCGTCGACCACCTCGGCCCCGACGACGCCACCGGCGCCGCCGACGCGATCGCGACCTGGCACGCGCGCGGCTTCGAGCCGCACGCGTTCGAGGTCGGCACCCTGTTCGCCGTCGACGGCGAGGTGATCGACAGCCGCGAGGTGCTGATCGGCGTCGATCCGGTCGCGCCCGGCCTCGGCGACGCCCGCGCCAAGCAGATCGCCGCGCGCCACGGCGTCGAGACCAGCGTCTACCGCGAGCTCGTCCGGCGGCCGCGCGGCACCCTGGTCGCCACCAGCGGCTCGACGACGATCCGCAACCCGTCGGTGATCTGGTTCCGCCCGGTGAAGGCGAGCGAGACCGTCGGCGTCGCCGACGTGCCGACCGGCACCGGCGGCTCGCAGCTCGAGACCGGCACCGAGGACCGCCGCTACTGGGGCGCGGTCTACGTGACGCTCGGCTCCGACGGCACGCTCACCGCCGTCGACGCGGTCGCCGAGGACAAGCTGCTCGAGGGCCTGGTGCCGGCGGAGATGTTCGCCGACGCGCCGGCCGCCGCGCTCGACGCGCAGGCGATCGCGGCGCGCACCGACCTGCTCGGCAAGATCGGCCGCCGCAACCTGACCGAGCCGTACCTCCTCTGCTCGACGCAGCAGTGCCAGGTCTACGCCGGCGCCGGCAAGGAGGACCCGCGGACGACGGCCGCGGTCGAGCGCACGCGCGGCCAGGTCGTGCTGCGCGACGGCGGCGGCCTCGCCGACACCCGCTACAGCGCATCGGCGGGCGGCCACACCGAGGACAACGACGCGATCTGGGGCGGCCCGCCCGATCCGTCGCTGCGCGGCCGCGTCGACGCGGCGCGCGGCGGCGAGGACCTGGCGAAGCGGTTCGCCACGATCACCGACGACAACCTGGCCGCGTTCCTCGACGCGCCGCCCGATCGCTTCTGGAGCGGCGCGACGAGCTGGGGCAAGCGCCACTTCCGCTGGACGGTGGAGCTAAAGACGGCGGAGCTGTCGGCGCTGGTCGCGAAGAGCTACCCGGGCGTCGGCACCGTCACCGCGCTCGAGCCGCTGCGGCGCAGCCCGAGCGGCCGCATGCAGGCGATCCGGATCACCGGCACGCGCGGCCAGGCCGTCGTCGAGGGCGACCTCACGATCCGCCGGCTGCTCGGCGGCCTCAAGTCGACGCTCGCGCTCATCGAGCCGCGCGGCCCCGCCGGCGCGCCGACGAGCTTCGTGGTGCGCGGCGCCGGCTTCGGCCACGGCGTCGGCATGGACCAGGTCGGCGCCATCGGCATGGCCGCCGCCGGCAAGGACGCCGCCGACATCCTCCGCAACTACTACCGCGGCACCCACCTGCACCGGCTCTACTGACGCGCCGCCCTGGCGGTGAGGGCGCCGCCGCGAAGCGTCGGGCGCGCACGGCCTTCTCAGCGAGGCGCCGATCGTGGCAGCCTCACGGCCATGACGAAGGTAGCCATCCTCGGTTCCGGAACGGTCGGCGACGCCCTCGCGAAGGGCTTCCTCGGCGACGGTCATCAGGTCATGCGCGGCACGCGCGAGCCGGCCAAGCTGGCGGCGTGGCAGAAGGAGGCCGGCGCGAACGCGTCGGTCGGCACCTTCGCCGACGCGGCCGCCTGGGGCGAGCTCGTCGTGCTCGCCGTCAAGGGCACCGCCGCCGAGGCGTGCGTCGATCAGGCCGGCGCCAAGAACCTCGCCGGCAAGACCGTCATCGACGCGACCAACCCGATCGCCGACGCGCCGCCCGACCACGGCGTCCTCCGCTACTTCACGACGTTCGATCAGTCGCTGATGGAGCGGCTCGTCGCGCGCGCCCCCGAGGCGAACTTCGTGAAGGCGTTCTCCTGCGTCGGCAACGCGTTCATGGTGCGCCCCGACTTCGGCGGCGCGCGGCCGAGCATGTTCATCTGCGGCGACAGCGACGCGGCCAAGGCCGAGGTCGGCAAGCTGCTCGACGCCTGGGGCTGGGAGACCGAGGACATGGGCGGCGCCGCGTCGGCGCGCGCCATCGAGCCGCTGTGCATCCTCTGGTGCCTGCCCGGGTTCCTGAAGAACGACTGGGCGCACGCGTTCAAGGTGCTGCGCAAGTAGCGCCGCCGCGGCGCTTACGCCGGCGCCTGCGCCGCCAGGGCCTTGCGCAAGGCCGCCTGGTGCTCGTCGCGGATCGCCGCCAGCTCGGCGAGCCCCCGCGCCCGCGCCGCGTCGAGCGACTCGCCGTCGGCGAGCACCGCGCGCACCTCGTAGTAGCTCTTCAGCTTCGGCTCCGTGCCCGACGGCCGCATGATCACGCGGCGGCCGCCGGCGAGCTTGAAGACCAGCACGTCCGACGGCGGCAGCCCGCCCTCGCCGCGCGCGAGGTCGTTCACCTCCTCGACGGCGACGCCGCCGATCGCCGCCGGCGGGGCTGTCCGGAACGCGGACATCGCCCGCTTGATCGCCGCCAGCCCGCTCGCGCCCGCCTCGGTGACCGACACCTGCTCGGTGACGAACAGGCCGACCCGCCGGTAGATGTCGTCGAGGTGCTCGGCGACCGTGCGGCCGCGCGCGCGGTTCCACGCCGCCAGCTCGGCGAACAGGAGCGCCGCCGACACGCCGTCCTTGTCGGCTACCAGCTCGCCGACGGTGTAGCCGAGCGCCTCCTCGTAGCCCATGACGAAGCGGCCGCCGGTCGCCTGCTTCCAGTCCATCGCGACGTTGGCGATCCACTTGAAGCCGGTGAGCGTCTCCCGGCTGTCGGCGCCGTACGACGCGGCGAGGAAGCGGAGGAGCTGCGACGACACCAGGCTGCACGCGACCAGCCGCGGGCCGCCGCCGGCGTGGGCGAGCAGGTAGTCGGCGAGCAGGAAGCCGACCTGGTCGCCGGTGAGCATCCGGTAGCCGGCCGCCGCCTTGTCGTCGGGCAGCGCGACCGCGAGCCGGTCGGCGTCGGGATCGTTGGCGAGCACGAGGTCGGCCTTGCGCGCGCGGGCGAGCGCGAGCACCCGATCCATCGCCCCCTTCTCCTCGGGGTTGGGGAAGGCCACGGTCGGGAACGCGCCGTCCGGCTCGCGCTGCGACGGCTCGGTCGCGACGTCCGCGAAGCCGCCGCGCGCGAGCGCCTGCTCGGCGAGCCAGGCGCCGACCCCGTGCAGCGGCGTGTACGCGATCGACAGCGCGCGCGGCACCTCGGGCGCGACCTGCAGCTTCAGCACCTCGGCGAGGTAGAGCTCCTCGTCGGCGCGCCCGAGCGTCACCAGCTTCGCGCCGTCGCTGTCGGGGCTGCCGAGCTTCACGTCGGCGGGATCGATCGCGTCGATGCAGGCGGCGATGCCGGCGTCGTGCGGCGGGATGATCTGCGCGCCGTTGCCCCAGTAGACCTTGTAGCCGTTGTACTCGGGCGGGTTGTGGCTGGCGGTGACCATGACGCCGGCGGCGGCGTTGCGGTCGCGCACCGCCCACGCGGTGGTCGGCGTCGGCCAGGCGTGGTCGGCGAGGTAGACGGTGAAGCCGGCGCCGAGGAAGACCTCGGCCGCCTCGAGCGCGAACTGCCGCGACTTGCGGCGGGCGTCGTGGCCGATGACGATGCCGCGGTGGTGGGCGAGCTCGACCTCGCGCGCGAGGTACGCGGCGAGCCCCGCCGACACCTGGCGGACCAGGAGCTGGTTCATCCGCATCGGCCCCGCGCCGAGCACGCCGCGGATGCCGGCGGTGCCGAACTCGAGCCGCGAGCTGAACCGATCGTGCAGCTCGGCGGCGGCCGCGGCGGCGCCCTCGCCGGGCGTCTCGGCGGCGGTGCACAGCGCGTCGAGCTCGGCGCGCGTGTCGGGATCGGGATCGCGATCGACCCAGGCGCGCGCGCGATCGAGGACGGGATCGTGGAGGCTCATGGTCCCCCACTCTAGAGCATCGAACGGGTCGAAGGCCGCCGCGAGAGGCGGAGTTGCGAGGCGGCTCCGGGCGCGCCCGCCGCGGGGCGACGAGCCGGACGTACGCGCTCAGGTGCCCGCGGCCCGCTTCTTCTTCATGCGGGCGAGGAGGCCGTCGAAGCCCTCCTTCGCGATGATCTTGTTGAACTGCGCGCGGTAGTTGTCGACGAGGCCGACGCCGTCGGTCTTGACGTCGAAGCAGACCAGCTTGCCGCCCTGCTGCATCAGCACGTAGTCGACCTTGATCGTGACCGGCCGGCCCTTCTTCTTGGCCTGGATCTGCGTGTGGACCACCGTCGTGCCGTGGTCGCCCGGCTCCTCGCCGAGGTAGCTGACCTGGTAGTCGAGGTTGGCGCGCAGGCCCTTGACGTAGTTGTCCTCGATGAGCGAGCGCAGCGTATCGAGGAAGTCGGTGCGCTGCGCCTCGGTCAGCTTGGCCCAGTGGTCGACGAGCGCGCGCTGCGTGAGCTCCTTGATGTCGAGGAAGTCGCGCACGCTGGTGGTGACCTTGGCGGCCGCCTGCTTCTCGGCGTCGGAGCCGGGCGGCGCCTTCTGCTTGAGCAGCGCGGCGATGGTGTCGTTGGCCTGGCGCACGACCTTGGTGCCCGGGCCGTCGGCGGCGCGGGCGGCGAGCGGCGCGACCACGAGCGTGAGCGCGAGCACGGCGAGGGTGAAGATGCGGCGGATCATGAGGACCTCGGGGGATGGCGGCGCGGCGGGCACGCCGGGGCCAGACTCAGCGGGAAGATGGACGGACCACCGGCAGAGAAAATTCTCCGGCGGCTCGCCGGATGCGCATCGCAGCGACGTTCCACTGGAAGATGGCCGCGACCACGCGCGCGCGCATCTGGAACCAGGCGATGTAGGCGTCGGCCAGGTCCTTGGCCTCGGCGGTGCCGATGGCCTCGGCCTGCAGCACGGCGGCGAGCCAGGCTCGGGCCGCCTGCTCGCCGTCCTCGGCAGCGGTCAGCTTCTCGTGGGCGCCGCGCGCGTCGGCGAGCGCGCTTCGGGCGTCGAGGTCTGCGCCGACCACGGCCAGCCTGGCCAGCGCCTCGGCCCGCCGCTCGGCCGCCCGCGCGCGACGCACCTTGGCGCGCGTCGTCCACGGCTCGAGGTTCCAGCGCAGGCCGAGCGCGAGCGTGCCGTTGAGCTGGTTGTACGGATCGTAGAAGAAGGCGCCGGGCGGCTCGTCGGTGCCCTGGGCCCGGGTCACCGTCACCGACGCGACCGCGGCGAGGTCGGGCAGGTAGCCGCGCTCCTCGAGGTCCGCGAGGCGGCGCGCGGCCTCGGCGCCGGCCTTCGCCGCCCGCACCTGCGGCCGCTGCTGCTCGGCGCGTGCCACCGCCGGGTCGTCGGCGCCCGGCTCGAAGCTGAGCGCCTCGAGCGGCTCCTCGTCGATGTCGACGGTCGCGTCCTCGGCGAGCGCGCGGACCGAGGCCAGCGCCTGCGCCTCGCCGGCCTTCGCGTCGGCGAGCTGCGCGCGCGCCTCGGCGAGCAGGACCTGCACGCGCTGGCGATCCTGGGGCGTCACGTCGCCGTCGCCCGACGCGCTCCGCTGGTCGAGGTCGTCGACCGCCTTCTTGATCTGGTCGACGCCGTCCTCGAGCATGTAGCGGAGCTCGCGGGCGAGCTTGAGGCCCCAGTAGGCGCGGGCCGCGTCGAGGGCGAGATCGCCGGCCGTCTCGTCGGCGAGGGCGCCCTGCGCGACGAGGCCGGCGCGGGCGGCGTCGCGCGCCGCGTCGATCTTGCCGAAGGTGTAGAGCGGCTGGGTCAGCGAGGCCTGCGCGCCGCCGAACACGCCGGAGAAGCGGAGCGCGAGCTCGGTCGGATCGGTCTGGATGCACGACGCATCGACGCACCGGATCTCGGGGCTCGGGGCGAGGAACGCGGTCGCGTTCACCTTCGCCCAGCGCGCGGCGTCGGCCTCGTCGACGCGCGCGGCGGCGGCGTCGCGGTCCGCGGCCGCCATGCGCGCGCGCTGGCTGCGCTGCGCCCGGTCGATGAG
>DASZXE010000525.1:0-14488 GCA_035546475.1 Kofleriaceae bacterium | reverse complement strand
GGCGGCGGGGCCGCGGGCGGCCGCCTCCGAGGGTGCGGAGGGTGGCGGCGCGGGTGCGGCCGCCGGGCCCGCGCGGCCGGCGACCCTCGCCGACCTGTGGAAGCTCCTCGACGACGAGCTGGCGGAGGCGCGCGCCGCGCTGACGCCGCCGCCGCCGCCGGTGCCGGTGACCTGGAAGGCGCGGCGGGTGGCGTCGCTCGATCTCGGCGCGCCGCTGCTCGCGCTGGCGGTCGGCGACCTCGACGGCGACGGGCGCGGCGAGCTGGTCGCGCTCACCGAGCGCGCGGTCGTCGTGATGAGCCCGGCGCGCCACGGGCTCGTCGAGAAGACGCGCATCGCGGTGCCGGCCGAGCCGGCGATCGTGCGCCCGCGCGATCCGGTCGGCGCGCTGGCGATCGCGCCCGCCGACCACGGCGGCCCCGCCGAGATCTGGGCGCGCAGCTCGTCGGTCGGGCGCGGCGCCCGCTACCGGCTGGTCGACGGTACGCTCCACGAGGTGGCGCCCGTCGACGGCTTCCCGTTCTGCCCCGGCCACGAGGTCGAGCTGGTCCCCGGCCGCAACTACGCCGAGGGACCCGGCGGGGCGGGTGGCGCGTTCCTGGCCCGCCGCTGCCGCGACGATCTCGTCGACGAGCGCGGGCGGCGGCTGCACGCCGAGGCGACCGTCGGCGTCGACGGCACGCTGTCGTTGACGGTGACGACCCGCTGCCCGCCGGGCGCGACCGACTGTCCGAGCGACCGGACGATCGTCGTCGACGGCGCCGGCGTCGCCATGGAGATCGACGACGTCGATCGCGACGGGCGGCTCGAGGTCATCACCTCGGCGGCCGGCGCGCCCGGCGACGCCGACGCGGTGATCGTGCGCCGGCTCGGCCCGCTCGCGCTGGTGCCGAAGCCGCTGTTCAAGCGCGGGTTCTCGGGTGGCATCGTCGCGCTTGGCTCCGGCGACGTCGACGGCGACGGCGACCGCGACGTCTTCGCGGCGGTGCGGCTGGCCGGCGCCCGCAAGGTGGATCTGTGGCTGCTCGACTGATCCTGCTGCTGGCGCTGGTGGTGGGCGCCGGCGGCCTCGGCAGCCGGCCGGCGCGCGCCGAGACCCGGCCGCGCTACGGCGGCGACATCACCGGCACGCTGCTCGGCGAGCCGGCCAGCCTCGATCCGATCGCCGCGCGCTCGCACGCCGAGCTCGCCGTCATCGGCCTCGTCTTCGACACGCTCTACCGGATCGGCCCCGACGGCGTGCTGGTGCCGCACGTGGCGGCCGCGCTGCCGGTGCTCGACGGCGGCAAGGCGCGCATCCCGATCCGCCCCGGCATCCGCTTCCACGACGGCAGCGCGCTCACCGTCGTCGACGTGGTGGCGACGCTCGCGCGGGTGAAGGCGAGCGTGTCGGCCGGCTGGCTGCTCGCCGGCGTCGACGCGATCAGCGCCGACGGCGACGACGTCGTCCTCGACCTCCACGGCGGGGGCAAGGACCTGGCGGCGATCCTCGCGGCGCCGCAGCTCGCCATCACGCCGCGCGGCGCCGCCCCGAAGGCCGGCGGCGCGGTCGGCTCCGGGCCGTTCATGCTGGTCTCGCGCGCGAAGGACCGTCTCGAGCTCGAGGCGTTCGACGACCACTTCGCGGGCCGCCCGTACGTCGATCACCTGACGCTGCGCTGGTTCACGACGCCCGACGGCGAGGCCAAGCTGTACGAGACCGGCGGCTCGCACTGGTCGATGCGCGGCGCGACCGTCTTCAGCGGGCAGACGCCGAAGTTCCCCACCGACGAGCTGGAGGGGCCGGCGACGGTGCTGGTCTACGTCGGCTTCGGGCAGACGCAGGCGGCGATCACCGGCAACCGCGACTGGCGCGCGGCGCTCGACGCGGCGATGGCGCGCGGCGGCCTGTCGGCGATCGGCACCGGCGAGCGCACGGTGCCGACGCTCGACCCGGTGCCCGCCGAGCTGGGCGGGCCGGCGCTGCCCGAGGACGCGCGCGACTCGCGCTCCGACGCGGCGACCGCGGCGATGGCGAGGGCGGCGGCCGCGGTGCCCGCGCTGGCGGCCGACCGGCGCGCGAGCGTGTCGCTCGAGGTGCTGATCGACGCCAGCCGCCCCGACGATCGCGAGGTCGCCGAGCGGGTGGTGCGCGCGCTCGACAAGCTCGGCATCCGCGGGACGATCACCGCGGTCGCGGCGCCCGAGCTGGCGCGGCGGGTCGCGGCCGGCGCCTGCGACCTCTACATCGGCCAGCTCGCCGCCTCGGTGTCGAACCCGGGGCTGCTGTTCGCGCAGGCGTACGCGGCGGCCGGCGACCGCGACGTCGCCGACAAGCTGGTCGCCGGCGGCACGGTCGACCTCGCGCGGGCGCGCGCGGCGTTCGCGGCGAAGCTGCCGATCCTGCCGCTCTTCCACCGCGCGGTGCGCGTCCACCACCGGCGCGACCTGCGCGGCTCGTGGTTCGACGGCGCGAGCCGGCTCGGCGTCGCCGACCTGTTCATGTGGGACCGGCCGTGAGGCTGCGCGGGCGGTTCACGCTGTGGTTCGCGATCGCGGCGCTGGTGCCGATCGCGATCGCGGCGCTGGTGACGCGCGAGGTGCTGGCGCGCAGCTACCGCAACGAGTACCAGCGCAGCCGCGCCGCCGCCGAGCAGGCCGCGCGGTCGGAGCTGCGGCGGCTCGAGACCGACGTCAAGGCGAAGGTCGGCGGGCTCGCGAGCAAGAGCTACCCGTTCATCGGCGGGCTGCTCGGCGACCTGGCGAAGGGCGACGGCCAGCTCGACGGCGAGGCGCGCCGGCGGCTGAAGGAGCAGGCCGGCGAGCAGCAGTCGGTGCTCGGGCTCGCCGTGCTGACGGTGCTGGCGCGCGACGGCGAGATCCTGGCGGCGCCGCACGATCGGGCGGCGGTCGGCGAGCGCGCGCACCTGCCGCGGGTCGCCGAGGACGTGGTCTACAAGTTCGAGAAGATCACCGGCGAGAAGTCGATGGAGTCGATCCTGGTCGGCGAGCTGGCCCGGGTCGCCAGCGACGGGCCGATCAGCGTGACGGTGGTCGGCGGACGGCGGGTCGACCGCGAGCTGCTCGACAGTGTCCGGCGGCCCGGACAGATCGACGCGCGGCTGGTGGACGCGAACGGCGTCGTGCTGGTGGCGCCGCTCGAGGAGTGGCGGCCGACGACGCCGCTCGTGCGGATCGCGCTCGACGGGGAAGGCGGCGCCGGCGGCGGCAAGCCGGCGGCCTCGATCGAGCTGGCGGTCAGCGACCGCGGGCTGCCGGCGCTGCAGCGGCAGGTGACGCTGATCGCCGTCGGGCTGGCGGTCGCGGTGCTGGCAGTGACGACGCTCATCGGCGCGCTGGTCGCGCGGCGGATCACGCGCGGCCTCGACCGGGTGGTGGCCGGCGCGCAGGCGGCCGCGCGCGGCGACCTCGATCACCGGGTGGCGGTGACGTCGAAGGACGAGGTCGGCGAGGTGGCGGCGGCGTTCAACCTGATGATGGAGGACCTGCGGACGGCCGAGGAGCGGCTGGTGATCGCGGAGCGGATCGCGGCGTGGCAGGAGATCGCGCGGAGGCTCGCGCACGAGATCAAGAACCCGCTCACGCCGATCCAGATGGCGATGGACAACCTGCGCAAGACGTGGCGCAAGCAGCACCCGTCGTTCCCGGAGATCCTCGAGGAGTCGACGAAGACGGTGCTCGAGGAGGCGGACCGGCTGCGGCGGATCGTGACGGAGTTCTCGGACTTCGCGCGGATGCCGAAGCCGGACCTGGCGCCGCTCGATCTCGGCGAGGTCGTGAGCTCGGCGCTCGCGCTGTATCAGGGCGAGACGCCGGTCGAGCACAAGGCGACGGCGGTGCCGGCGATCGAGGCGGATCGCGGGCAGATGAACCAGGTGCTGCTGAACCTGGTCGAGAACGCGCGGGACGCGATCGCGGGCAAGGAGGGAGGGAAGATCACGGTGACGACGCGGCCGGGAGAGGCGGGAGATCGAGTCGAGCTGATCGTGGAGGACAACGGACCGGGGGTGCCGATGGAGCTGCGCGACCGGGTGTTCACGCCGTACTTCACGACGAAGCAGGGGCGCGGAGGGACGGGGCTCGGGCTGGCGATCGTGCATCGGATCATCAGCGATCATGGCGGGCGGGTGGTTGTTGGATCGGTGCCGACGGGAGGCGCGAGGCTGACGGTCGAGCTGCCGATCAAGCCCGGGCAACTGCTGCTGGCGTCGCGGGTGTAGCGGCGGGCAGGCTGCGGTCGGCCGTCGGCCGTCGGCGGTCAGCCGTCAGCCGTCGGCGGCCAGCCGTCAGCCGGCAGCGGTCAGCCGTCGGCCGTCGGCCGTCAGCCGTCAGCCGCCAGTCGTCAGCCGTCAGCCGTCGGCCGTCAGCCGTCAGCCGTCAGCCGTCAGCCGTCGGCCGTCAGCCGTCAGCCGTCGGCGGTCAGCCGCCAGCCGTCAGCGGTCAGCCGCCAGCCGCCAGCCGCCAGCCGTCGGCGGTCAGCCGTCAGCCGGGCTTTGCCTGCAAACCCGTGAACCGCCACCCATTGTCAGGCAACTGTTCTCAATTGCCCGCTAAAGGAGAAGCCGTTGACCGTCGTGAATTCCGGGTCTAGCGTCTGGCGCATCATGAGTTACGAAGACTTGGCCGACGTGCTCGCCGGGCTACAGACCGATCACGGCGGCACGCCCGAACAACGTAATGCGAGCGCACACTTGTTTGTCGCTTTGTGCCATCACGCGTTCGTTGAACTCGTACGTGTGCTCAAGCGGGCTGACATCGACGCGCAGGCCGGCGAGCCCCCTGGCGTCGTTGCGCTAATCGTGGGCCCCGTCGCCGTTAAGGTTATACGGGTGCCCGGGACCTTTCGTGTAATGTTTGAGTTCCTCGGGTTCGACTCGTCGATCATACCGTTCGACAAGACGCGGCAAACCAAGGATATGACCGCGGCATCCATCGAGGAAGTCGAACGGTTGGCTAAGCAATTTGTCGACGGAATTGGCAGCTTGCTCAAGCGAGACCGAGCAGTCAAACAAGGCGTGCGCTAACTGTATTGGCCCAGCGTGAACGTGACGGGGCGGGTTGAACGCTACGCAGAGTAGGCGACGAAAGGGCCAGGGTCATGCCGCCTCCTGGTAGGCGGCGGCGCGGCGGGTGGCGCGAGCCTCACGCGCGGCCTCGAGCTTGCGATCGCGCGCGGCCCAGATCGCGGCCGAGCGGCGGGCGAGGAAGTCGGCCGGCGCGATGTAGCCGATCGCGCTGTGCAGGCGGACGTGGTTGTAGTGCTCGACCCAGCGGGCGACGAGTGCGCGCGCCTCCTCGGGCGAGGAGGGCTGACCCGGCCGGATCGCGTCAGCCTTGATGGTCTTGTGCCAGCGTTCGATCTTGCCGTTCGACTGCGGGTAGTAGGGCGACGTTCGCACGTGGGTCATGCCGGTGAGGCGGATGAACTCCTTGAAGTCCTTGGCGATGAACTGGGGGCCGTTATCCGTGATGATGCGGGGCCGCTCGTCGGAATGGAGCTCGTGGGCGCGCTGGATGATGCACTCGACGTCGGTCTCGGTCATCGCCTCGCGGATCTCCCAGTGCACGATGGCGCGGCTGGCGCCGTCGAGGATCGAGCACAGGTAGTAGAACGTGCTGGCGAGGTTGAGGTAGGCGACGTCGACGTGCCAGTGCTCGTGCGGGCGAAGCGGCTGCACGAAGCCGGTGCCCTTCTTGGACGGCTTGGGGTTCCAGCGGTCGAGGAGGCCGGCGCGGGACAGCACGCGGTACACGCTCGACGGACTGGCGGCGGCGACGTTCTGATCGATCATCATGAAGGTCAGACGGCGGTAGCCCTCGAGCGGGAACTTCTCGTGGAAGGCGATGATCGCCTGCCTCTCCTCGTCGGTGAGCCAGTGGTCGCGCGGGACCAGCGCGTTGTGCTCGTTGGCCTTGCCGTACCGCTTGCGCCACTCGAAGAACTTGCCGCGAGCGATGCCGATCCACCCGACGAAGCGCTCGGCCGGCAGCTCGGTCTTCTCGGACCAGTCGCGCACGAAGTCGACGACCTGGTCGCGCGTGTCATGGGGAACCCAGCGACCCGTCAGGGCTCCCCAAGTTCTTTTTTAGGTGCGTGTACTCCTCGGCGATCTCCGCGATGACGCTGTCCTTCTTCGCGAGCTGGGCCTTGAGCCGCGTCACCTCGGCGGCGAGCTCCTTCTCGCGCTTGCTCGGCCCCGCCGGCGCCGGCGTCGTCAGCGCCCCCGCCAGGTTCCCCTGCACCTGTCGCAACCAGTCGTAGAAGACGCTGGGCTGCAGCTGGTGCTTGTTGCAGACCTCCGACACCGGGACCTTGTCGACCAAGTGCTCCTTGAGGATCTCGGCCTTCTGCTCGGTGGTGTAGTGGCGACGCGATCGCTTCGTCTTCGACATGGTGACGGGGCTCCGAGCCGGGTAGGTACCACGGCGGTTGGCCCGTCACGTTTCGACCGAGGCAATACATAACCAGTCACCGTCGCCTCGTCGTCGAAATCGCTCGTCCGCTTGCCGCAGTGCGGGCACGTCCCCGGCGGCACGAACCGACCGGCGACCAGATCACCGATCCCAACCTCGGCGAGCTTCGCGACCTGGAAGGCCAAGCCCGCAGCAACCGGCAGACCACGGGCGACCTTCGCCACGCTCTCAGCGTCACGGCGGAGGGCCTTCGCCAGCGGGGCCCAGCCACCACAGCGCACCCGAAGAATTCGAAGCGCGACCCGCACGTTTCGCTGCTCGGCGTCGGTGAGGTCGCTCATACCGCGGCCCCATCGATCGTGTCGTCGAGGTCGTCGATCGGCGTTGCGAGCGCGGGCGCTGGCGCCGGCGCCGCCGCGGAGGCCGTGGCAGTCCAGAACGACGGCCGCAGGCCCGTCTCGTGGACCGCCGCGACGAGGCACGACAGGTTGTGCGCGACCAGCTTGGCGAGGATCTCGTTGGCCTGTGCGACCGGCAACTTCGACCGGACGTTCGGCCCGAACTTGCGCTTGATCGCGCTGAACGCGCTCTCGACGCGGCTCCTCGCGTGATAGTGCCGAAGAAATTCGGTCCGCTCCGCGAAGAAGTGCGCGATCATCTTTCGCCACAGGTCAGGGCCGCGCCCTTCGCGGACGTTGTCCTTCGGCATGAGGAATGGCGCCCCGCCCGCGGCGACGACCGCCGCCACGTTCGCGTGGCTCGCGTACGCCTTGTCCCCGGTGACATCACCGATCGTGAATCGCCGGGCGGTCGCCGTCAGGAGCGGAGGCAGCATCGGCGCGTCGCCGTCGTTGCACACGGCCGCGGAGGTCACCACGTTCGTCGTCGTGCCGGTCATCGCGTGGCACTTCACCCACGTCGTCGTTGACCGCTCCTTGCCCGCGCCGCCGCCCCATTTTTCGTCGAACCACCGCTTGTGAACCGACGTACTAAAGCCCGTCGAGTCGATGGCGAAGTTGCGCTCGACGAGCGCGAGCGGCGCGGCGCTCTCCTCAATCAACGCCGTCAAGATCGGCGTCAACTCCGTCGACGCCATGTGCTCGATCACCGTGTTGTACTTCGGCGCCTTGGCGACGAGGCCCTTTGCCGCGCACGCGCGGAGATCGCTCTGCGCACGCCGAGTGCTCACCGTCGACGCGACCTTAGAGACGACGCCAAACACGACGTCGCGCAGCGGAAGACGCGGACGCCCCGGCCCCTGCGGTGGCTGCGGAATGCCGTCGCAGAGCGCGTCAAGCAACCGCTCGGCGTGCTCCTTCTCTGCGACCTGGGCGGCGTTGTAGGCCGACCAGTTAGCTTGCGCGTAGGTCTTCCGTCGCGCCGTCACCGCCACCTCCACCACGCCGTCCGGCGCCGTGGTTTGCGACCAGATGATCGCGAACTCGACGCAGTGCGCGTGCTTGCACTTGCCGCCGCGCGTAGCGTGGTCGGGGCAGGTGCATGACTCGGTGACAAGGTCGACGAGGTAGCCACCGGCGCCGGTTGCCGAAGGCACCGACCATCGCGAGCCGCACTTGCGGATTTGCCCACCGACCTTGAGCGCCAGCTCACGGCCGCGGATCTCACGCCACGTATCGGGTGAGGCATCATGGAAACCGTCCATCGCGCGCTCTCCGTCGGACATCGTGGTCCTAATGTACCCCATTAGCGCGCGCTGTCAAGGGGTAGACCGCGGGCTTGACTTTGGCCCCTAACGGGGTACATTTGGATCCGTGGCTACGATCAAGCGACGGAAGCCGGCAGCGGCGCGTAAGACGGTGTTTCTCCGTGTCCGAATCTCGGAAGCGCAGGACGCGGAATTCAAAGACGCGGCCGAGGCTGCGGGGATCAGCATCTCGGCATGGGCCACGGAGCGACTCCTGGCAGCAGCCAGAGCCGAGCGACGGAAGCGCGAGGCGACCGACGGGTGACGCCGGCCGCCTCGCACGGGGTAACTACCGGCGCCGTCCGCGACGCGAGCGACGCGAGCGACGCGACGAGAGGCACGCGGTGGGCGAGGCGAGACCCCGCCGCCGCGCCCACCACGCGCGGATCCGCGCGGTCAGGCGACGGCAGGCGACGGGGACGACGACGTCACAGATGAGATTTTCACTAGGCATACTGAGTCCTTAGCGCGTGGGTTGTACTTTCTGCTTGCGGACTACGTCCGCTCCCGCGACACTAGGACCACCTGTTCAAGGGTCTGTGTCGCCGGCAACGGCCGCAGTAGTTGTGGGCTCCGGCCCACGACCGGCACGACTCGGGATTGCACTCCCGAGGCGCCGCCGTGGGCCGACGTCGATCGACGACGCGGGCTAGGGCATGGTGATCTCCTTTCGATCGAGCGGATGCACTACGATCCAGACACTCTCGTCCGGATCGGTTCTTGTCAATGCAATTCAGTACGCTAGCTTACTGAGTTGTTAACTACTGCGTGATTTCTCGTCGAGGATTTCGCCCAACCCGCCAAAGAGTGATCGCAGGACGCGCAACGCGATTCGACGGACTGCCGGCTTCTGCGCAGTCACGACAGCAGTAACGGCTGCCACATCCGCGTCTACGCCACTCGGTCCATTGGGCGCGAAGAACTGATCCAAGGCCACCCCGAGGCCGTCGATGCTCAACTGCGCGAGCACCGTCGCCGAAACGTTGGTCGAGCCGCGCTCGATCTGACCGATGAACTTGGAAGAGACCTGCGCCCGTGCCCCGAGCGCCTCTTGAGTCATCCCGCGTTCCTCGCGGAGCTGGCGAAGGCGTTCTCCGACGAAGCGGACGACCGTCTCGGCGGTGGAAGGCGGCGGCGATTTCCTCGGCACCCGTCGATTGGGGCGCCTATCGTTCCTCGTCGAAAAGCCCGCATGATTCTGTTGACTGTCGTACCGATACTGTACCTTCCCGAAGGTGGCATCGTTCCGTCCGTCGGGTGCCACGGGAGGTTTTCGATGAAGGTCATGGTCCTGGTGTTCGTCACGGTGTTCACGCTCGTCGCTGCATGCAGTAGCGACGACGGAGGCGATGACCTCGCGACGCCGTTCTGCGGCGACGGTGCATGTAACGGAGCCGAGTCGCACGCGACATGCGCCACCGATTGCCCGGCGACCGGGCCGGTCTGCGGCGACCGCGTATGTAACGGCGGCGAGACTTCGTCGACGTGCCTACAGGACTGCCCGCCGGTACGGTGTACGGCCGATCCGTCGACGTGTAGCGGCGAGACGATCTGCCTCAACGGGACCTGCGTCGCCGCGTTCGGGCGGGTCTACACGATCACCGTGGTCAACGGGCGGGTGCCGCTCATGGACCCCGCCGGTGAATCGTGGGACCCGATCGGTGGGGCCCCGGATCCCTACGCCGTCGTCACGCTCAACGGCGTGAACCTCGGGATGACGCCCGTCGTGCAGGACAACTTCAATCCCGTGTGGAACACCGCGGCGGCCCCGCAGGTGATCCCGGCGGGGAGTACCCTCTTCGTCGACATGTTCGATCAGGACGTCGACGGCGATGACGGCATCGTTCGGTGCTCGTGGATGCCGATCTCGGCGGACACCCTGCACGCCGGCACCAGTGCATGCACGAGCGCAATCGGGGACATCACCGTGCGCTTCTCGACGCAGTGAACAATCGCGTGTCAGACGGCCTTGTGACGATGCTCAGCCGACCAGTTCCATGCCCGGGACGGTGACGTACAGCGTTCAGCTCGGGTCGGGGTGACGGTCGAGTTCCTCGCGCAGTGAAGACGCAGCCCTCAAGGGTTCGGGGAGACACGTACGGCCTTCACGAGGTCTCCATCTGCGTCCGCTGTCACCGAGATCCGAGCGCTGGCCGAATCTTCGGCGCGGTCAACACAGATCCCACCGTGTAGGCAAATATCGACGAGGCCGGCGCCCATCGTGACGCTCTCAGGGAGCATCGCCGTTACAGTCAACTCGACGACGGAGCCGTCCGTCGTGTACGGCGACAGCATCTCCTTGGACGGCGTCGTGGTGACATCGTCGATGTTCCACGTCGCCACGACGAATCGGAACGATGGGTCACGTAGCTCCAGCTTGAACGGCGAGCGATTCTGAACCTGAAGGTAGGCGGTCACCTTCTTTGCAGTGACGTGCGGCGCGCGTCGATGGACGATGACGATGGTGTTCTCGATCGGCCACACGTGGATAGCCACGTCGACGATCCCTTCGCGTAGCAGTCTCGCCTCTCGTTGGGCTGAGCCGCGGTGCGTGGCGACGTACAAGATCCCGAGCCCGGCGGCGATCGGACCGAGAGTATAGGCTGAGCCGAGGTACGTCAGCACGGAGATCCCGGTAAGGCCAAGGCTGGCGATGGCCCACTTCACGGAGCCCTCCAGCCGACGAAGCGCCGATAGTCCGATGTGCCGTGACCACCCAACGAAGCGGTCCAAGGCGCTAGGACGACCGCGCTCGACGATGGCCAGTTCCCGTAACGGGATCGGTGTCTCCGTGTTGGCGGGAAGTGCGTGCGGGTGTTTGCTTCCCTTCCTCGACACCATGCGGCCGACCGTACACCGCAGGCCCGACGGGCCGGCGCAAGCCGCGTGCCACCGGATTCAGCGGTCACAGGCGACCTTCGGCGGTCGTCGTCGACCAGGCGGGCAAAGCCGCTCGACGGGTCGGCGGCCATCGGGTTGGCGGGCAGCACGAAGAGTTGGCGGGCACGATCAGGGTTCACGGGCAAAGCCCCGTCAGCCGTCAGCCGTCAGCCGTCAGCCGCCAGCCGCCGGCCGTCAGCCGTCAGCCGTCGGCCGCGCGGCCGTCGGGCGGGGGCGCCTCGCTCCGCGAGCGCGCACCACCCGCGCCGAGCGCGCGACCGCCCGCGCTCGCGCGGGAATACCGCCGCCGTGAGCGCAGGGCCCGTGATGACCTGGAAGAGAGAGGACGCGCTCGTCACGGGTGATGCGCGCCGCTTCGCCGAGGCTGAGCCCCCGCCCGCCGGCCCGGCGGCGGGTGCCTTTCCCCAACCCAGAGGAGGTACTCGTGTTCGCTGCGTACGAAGTCAGTCTCGAACTGGTCCGCGAGCTGCGTGGTGTCATGACCGCACTGCGTAAACATGACCGCGAGCTCGCATCGCAGCTCCATCGCGCTGCGACCAGCATCGTCCTCAACCTGGCCGAGGGCCGCGATCGGTGCGGCGGCGATCAAAGGCACTGCTACGAGATCGCTGCCGGTAGCGCCGGCGAGGTGCGCGCGGCGCTCGATGCCGCCGAGGCCTGGGGTTGGCCGCTCGAGCTCGCGCGAAGTCGCGTCGTGGCCGACAAGCTGGGAGGCTTGCTGTATGGGTTGACGCGCCGTCGACGGTGAGGCGCCGAGAAGGCGCCGCGGCCATCGGAGGGCTCGGGCTTGCGTGGCGGCGCGCACGACGCACACTGAGGCTCACACGCGGATGCCGCGTGATGGAGGGGAACGAATGTCCCTGCTCGGCAACGTGATCTGGCTGATCTGCGGTGGGCTCGCGACCGGCCTCGCTTACATCGTCGCGGGGCTGGTCCTGTGCCTGACGATCATCGGCATCCCGTTCGGCATGCAGGCGATCAAGCTCGGGTTCGCGAACCTGGCGCCGTTCGGCAAGAACGTCGTCGACCTGCCGGGATCGGGCGGCCTGCTGCAGCTCGTCTTCAACCTGGTCTGGCTCGTCCTCGTCGGCTGGTGGCTCGCGCTCGGCCACCTGCTCGCCGCGCTGTTGCTCGCACTCACGATCATCGGGATCCCGTTCGCCGTGCAACACCTCAAGCTCGTCCCGCTCGCCCTCTTCCCCTTCGGCCACGAGCTCCGCTGACACGCGGCACCCGGGCGGCGCAGTCGGCGAGCGCGGCCGAGAAGGGCGCGACGGCGGCCGCCGGCGGCGAACCGGTCAGTCGGCGAGCGCGACCGAGGAGGGCGCGATTGGCTTGGCGGCGGCCGCGAATGGGCGGCGAGGCCCAGAGGCTAGTGCCAGCCGCCGGCGGTCCAGACGTAGTGGTCGCCCTGCCGGTCCCAGTGGCCCTCGGTCCAGGTCATGCCGGCCTTGGCGCGCTCCCAGTGGCCGGGGACCCAGGCGTAGTCGCCGTCCTTCCAGTCGTAGTGGCCGGCGGCCCAGACGAAGCCGCGGCGCGGGTGCTGCGGCGGCTCGGGCTTGGGCGCGGGCGGCGCCGAGACCGGGAACGCCGGCATGTCCTCCCAGGTGTCCGCGACCCACTCCATGTGATCGCCACGCTTCTCCCAGTGACCGGCGTGCCAGCGCTTCCCCGCCTGCGCCTTCTCCCAGTGGCCCGCCATCCAGGTCCAGTCGCCGTCCTTCCAGTCCCAGCGGCCCGCGACCCACGCGAAGCCGCGGCGCGGCCTCGGCGTGCGCTCGGCCTGGGGCGGCGGCGGGTCGCTCGTCGGATACTGGGCGGCGTCGTCCCACGTCTCCGGCGTCCACTCGTAGTGATCGCCCTTCTGCTCCCACTTGCCGGCGCGCCAGTGCTTGCCGGGATGCGACTTCTCCCAGTGGCCCGCCATCCAGGTCCACTTGTTCCCCTTCCAGTCCCACCGGCCGTCGATCCAGACGAAGCCGGCGCGCATCGCGTGGCGCTCCATCCTCGGCGGCGGCGGCGCGTCGTGCGGACCCGCCATCGGAGCGGGAGGCGGCGGCGGCCGGTGACCGGGCTGCGCCACCGCCGTGGTGACGAGCCCGAAGGACAGGACAGACGCGAGCGCCAGCTTGACGTGAGTCTTCATCGGTACTCCTTCTGCGGCGATGCCGCGACCGAGCAAACCCTCACACGAGCCGACCATCCGGTGAAGCGATCAGGCCTGCGAGCTTTGCAGTCCTGGGCTGCAAGATCTGCAGACCTCGAGTCGCGAGCCGCGCCAGATCTCCGACGAGAAACGCGCCGCGGGAGAGGAACGGCTTCCGACCCGCGAGCCAGGCGGTCAGGTGCGCGCCGGCGACCACGAGGGGGCGCCAGAGCGTGGCGGCGCGGCGTGATAGCGTCGCCCGATGGTGCGCACGATCCTCGCTGCCTCGCTCGCCGCCGCGCTCGTCGCCGCCGCGGCCGCCCCTGTCCATGCGGACGCCGCCGGTGACCAGGCGCTCGCCGCCGTCGACGCGGCGATGAACCGCGCGAAGACGCAGTACCTCGAGTACGCGGTCGTCAACCAAGAACCCGGCAAGGACGCGACCAGGATGGCCGAGACGGTCCGCATCAAGGGCGACAAGCGGCTGACGGAGCTCACCGCGCCCGCCGCCATGAAGGGGACCAAGGTGCTCGTCCTGTCGCCGACCGAGATCTACGTCTACCTGCCCGCGTTCGGGAAGGTGCGGCGGGTGGCGTCGAGCGTGACCGACCAGGGCTTCCTGGGAATGACGTTCTCGCAGGACGACTTCCTGGCGAGGTACGCGCCGCTCTACACCGCGACGATCGCCGCCGACTCGGCGAAGGAGCTGCAGCTCACGCTCACGCCGAAGCCCGGCCAGACGACGCCGTACGCGAAGATCCTGATGACCGTCAGGAAGGACAAGATGCTGCCGACCGCGCTCGCCTACCTCGACGCGGCGGGCCACACGGTCAAGAACGAGACGCGCGGCGACTACCGGTGCCAGGGGACGATCTGCACGGCGACCACCGACAAGATGATCGACAACACGAAGAGCGGCACGTGGACGACGCTGACCCGCACGGCCTGGAAGGTGAACGAGGCGATGTCCGACGACCTGTTCAGCAAGCGCGCGCTCGGCGAGTGACGGGGTCGGCCAACCCGGGTTTCGGCGTGCGTTCCGTCGATCCAGCCGATCGAAGTCGCACGCGCCGCCGCAGGTCTCGTGCTGGCCAACGCAATGATGGTCCGAGCAGCCGCGCCGGCCGCGCCGCGCCGCCCGCGGGCCGCCCGCCGCGGAGGTGCGAGGCGACGATGCGCGAGTGTCGGTGGTCGCCAGGAACCGCGTGAATCTGGACAGGCCGGCCGCCGTCGGGAACTGGCCCAGGCCGGCGCTGCGCGATAGGACGCGCGCCCCGTAGCCGAAAAGAGCGAAGGCCCGAGGTGGCAGCCTCGAGCCTTCA